>NZ_JBPQTV010000474.1:0-3700 GCF_051386515.1 Streptomyces sp. URMC 123
GCCTGGGGCCTCGACGGCTTCGGCCCCTGGTCGCTGACGTCCGTCCGGTGCGTGCTCGGCGCGCTCGTGGCGGTCGCGGCCGTCGCGGCCCCCGTCGGGGCACCGGTCCGGGGCGCCGTCGCCCGGGCGGCGCCCGCGTCGAGGGCGGCGGCGGTGGCGGTGCCAGCGGTGGTGGTGCTTGCGGCGGTCGCGGTCGCGGTGTCGGGGCCGGTGCCGGGGTGGTTCACCGCTATCGTCCCGACGGCGGTAGCGCTATCCTGTGCTCTCATGCAAGAGCGTAGCAGTGTGGCCGACCTCGCGGATCTCCTGCGGAAAGACCTGGACCGCTACTCGGAGGGTGAGAAGCTCCCGTCGAGTCGGGCCCTGGTGGAGCGCTATCGCGTCAGCCCCGTGACCGTCTCCCGCGCCCTCGCCGCCCTGGCCGCCGAGGGCCTGGTGATCACCCGCCCCGGCGCCGGCGCCTTCCGGGCCCGCCCCCGGGTCCGGGCGCCCGAGCGCG
This sequence comes from Streptomyces sp. URMC 123, assembly GCF_051386515.1. NCBI lineage: Bacteria > Bacillati > Actinomycetota > Actinomycetes > Kitasatosporales > Streptomycetaceae > Streptomyces > Streptomyces sp. URMC 123. Next base: position 500 of record NZ_JBPQTV010000474.1, read on the forward strand.
GCGACACCTCCTGGCAGGAGCTGTCGCTCAGCGCGGAGACCGCCGCCTCCGGCGAACCCGTGCCCCGCACCGTGGACGCCAGCGGGGTGCTCGCCACGCTCACCGCTCCGCCGCCCGGCGTCGTCGAGTTCAACGGCGGCTATCTCCACCCCTCCCTCCAGCCCGAGCGCGCCCTCGCCGCCGCCCTCGCCCGCGCCGGCCGGCGGCCCGGGGCGTGGGGCCGGCCGCCCGTCGGCGGCCTGATGGAGCTGCGCGAGTGGTTCGCCCGCGAGATCGGCGGCCCCGCCGGCTCCGTCGCCGCCGGCGACGTCCTGATCACCGCCGGCGGCCAGAGCGCCATCACCACCGCGCTGCGGGCCCTCGCCCCGCCCGGCGCGGCCGTCCTCGTGGAGTCGCCCACGTATCCGGGGATGCTCGCCGTCGCCCGCGCCTCCGGGCTGCGCCCGGTGCCGGTGCCGGCGGACGCCGACGGCGTACGGACCGATCTGCTCGCCGCCGCCTTCCGCGCCACCGGTGCCCGCGTCTTCGTCGGCCAGCCGCTCTACCAGAACCCGACCGGCGCGGTGCTGGCGCCCGGCCGACGGCGCGAGGTCCTGCGGGTGGCCCGCGAGGCCGGCGCGTTCGTGATCGAGGACGACTTCGCCCGCCGGCTGGCCCACGACGACGCCGGCGCCCTCCCGCCGCCGCTCGCCGCGGACGACCCCGACGGTGTCGTGGTCCACGTCTGCTCGCTGACCAAGGTCGCCTCGCCCAGCCTGCGGGTGGGCGCGCTGGCCGCCCGCGGCCCGGTGCTGGAGCGGCTGCGCGCCATCCAGGTCGTCGACAGCTTCTTCGTGCCGCGCCCGCTCCAGGAGACCGCGCTGGAACTCGTCGGCTCGCCCGCCTGGCCCCGGCATCTGCGGTCCGTCGCCGCCGAGCTGCGGCTGCGCCGCGAGGCGCTGCTCACCGAGCTGCTCCGGCAGGCCCCGGAGCTCGGGCCGGTGGGCGTCCCCACGGGCGGCTTCCACCTGTGGCTGCGGCTGCCCGACGGCACCTCCGAGGGCGACCTCGTCACCGCCGCGCTGCGGGCGGGCGTCGCCGTGGCCCCCGGCCGGCCCTACTTCTCCGCCGAGCCGCCGGCCGGACACCTGCGCCTGAGCTTCGCGGGCGTGGCCGGTACGGGGGAGCTGGCCGAGGGCGTCCGCCGGCTGCGGGCGGCGTACGACGAGGTGCGGACCTGACGGCGGTGCGGTGACGGCCGCGGTGCGGTGCCGGGCGCGATGTGGCGACGGGCGCGATGCGGCGACGCCGCGGTGCCGGGTGCCTGGCGTGCCGTGTGCCTGGCGGGGATGCCCGGCATCCCACCGTGCCGGACCCGCGCGGAGGGCGGAGGATGGCGGGGACGCAAGGAACCGAGGGAGACGAAAGGACATGGCGGACCCCCACGACGCCCCGCGGACCACGGTCGTCAACCTCAAGGGACACCTGCACGACCCGGACTACGAGGACGTGGTCTACGTCGGCCGGATGGTGCGCCGCGGCGGCTGGAACCTCCCCGCGTCCCCGCTCGCCAGCCCCTTCCGCCCCGGCCGCGACGGCACCCGCGAGGAGGTCATCGAGCGCTACCGCGCGTACCTCCTCGGCCGCCCCGACCTGCTGGCCCTGCTGCCCGCCCTCCGCGGCCGGCGGCTCGGCTGCTGGTGCGTCCCCGAGCCGTGCCACGCCCAGGTCATCGCGGCCCTGGCCGACGAGGCCCGGCCACCCCCGCCCCCACCGGAGCGCCCCAGGTCTCCCTGCTGAAGCGGCCGGCCGCGTCAGCCCGAGGAGGCGCCGTGGGCGCGCCGTCGCGGCGGGGCGGTCCGGGCGGCGGGGCGGGCCGCGCGGACGACCAGGCCGCGGCCGCGCCGTCGCTTCTGCTCGTACGACCGGAACGTTCTCCAGCACAGCAGCAGCGCCACCGCGAACACCGGCAGCCAGGCCAGGCGGGCGAGCACCCAGCCGGGGCCGTCGGGCACCGTGTGGAGGCCCGGCAGGGACGCGCCCGTGAGCAGGCCCGCCGTCGTGACCGCCATCATCGCGGTCTGGTGCCAGAGGAAGACGGTCATCGCGGAGAGGTTCACCAGCGCCACCGCCGCCCACGCGGCCGGACGGCGCAGCAGCCGCCGCAGCGGGCCGAGCAGCAGTAGCGCCGCCCCGCACTGGGCGAGCCCGAAGGTGACGGCGGCGAGGGTGGGCGGGTTGAGGTTGGACGTCGCGGCGCCGGGCACGCCGACCATCGAGGCCGGGTAGCCGGCCCACAGCACGAGGCCCGCGGTCGCCGCGGCCCCGCCGATCAGCAACTGCCACGCCGCCGCGCGGCTGCGCACCCCGCCCCGCGCCCAGGCCGTGCCGAGGCAGTACGGGACCAGCCAGCCGGCCGCCACATTGACCCAGCCGAGCCAGGCCGGCCCGCCCAACCCGAAGCGGATCAGGTCGACATGGAGGACGACGGCCAGCGGCCACAGCGGGTGCAGCCGCGCCACCAGCGGGGTCACGGCTGTCAGCGCCCCGAAGACCAGCAGGAACCACAGCGGCGACAGCACCAGCTTGACCAGCGTGTGCACGGTGTCCGGGCCGACCCCCGACACGAGCATCGCGGCCGTCACCACGCCCCACACCACCAGCACCGCCGCGACCGGCCGGAACAGCCGGGCCATCCGGGCGCCCAGCCACTGCCCGTACGTCGTCCCCCGGGCGCGGGCGCCGGCGTGACTCCTGGCGGCGACGTACCCGCCGACCAGGAAGAACACCGCGAGCGTCTGGAACACCCAGGAGACGGGCGTGAATTGCGGCAGGTACTGGAGCGGGCTGGCGGCGTGCAGCCCGCCGCCGTCGGCGACCAGGGCGGTCACCAGCCAGTGCCCGAGCACCACCCCCAGGATGGCGAGGGCGCGCAACGCGTCGACGGCCCGGTCCCGGTCCGGCGGCGTCGCGGCGTCGATCCGCCGGACGAGTTCACGCATGAGAGCCTCCGCGGCGAGGACCCGGCCGCGCCGGCCCTCCCCGCGCCCGCCGCCCCCGTGGAGCGCGCCATGGCCGAGAGCTCCGCCCGTACCGGATCGGTCGTTCTGTCCGGTACGGAAGCTAGGGAGGTGATGCCGTGGCCCGCGTCCCACCACGGGGTGCACTGCGGGGGTAGCTCCCCGGTACTAGGGGTAGGGGGTCGCTCGCCGTCCCCGGCGG
>NZ_JBPQTV010000475.1:0-3690 GCF_051386515.1 Streptomyces sp. URMC 123
CTGCGGCGAGGGCGAGCGGGGTCGCGAGGGGCGCGGGGCCGGCGTACGCGTGACTGATGCGGTCCGCGTGACTTCTGTGACGCGGGTGACCGGTGGGGTACGCGGCGCTCGTGGCCGGTGCCGTGGGGAGCGTCCCCGTCCTCGCCGTGCGCCGGGGACCGGCCCGGGATCGTCTCCGTCACTTCATCCCTCGTTTCGCGCCGTGCCGGGTGCGGGCGGCGTGTCGGTGAACGGGCGGGGCGGCACGGAGGTGTCGCCCCGCTCCCCCCTGGAGGCGGACGCGGGCCCGTACGACCTCGGCGAGCACCCTGAGATAGTCGAAGGGCCCTATTTTCGACCCGGGTTGATGGGCCCAGCGCACGGGCACCTCGGCGATCGGCCAGCCGTGGGCGCGGAAGAACCGCAGTATCTCGACGTCGAAACCCCAGCCGTCGGTGCGGGCCCGGCCGAAGGCCAGCCGCGCCTTGTCCCCCTCGAAGAGCTTGAAGCCGCACTGGGTGTCGCGCACGCCCGGCACCGCTATGGCCCGGATCAGCCCGTTGCCCGCCTTGCCGAGGAGCTCGCGCAGCCGGTGCTGGTGGTTCTCGATGCGGGCGCCGGCCGCCGCACGGGAGCCGATCGCGGCGGCGTAGCCCTCGTCGAGCCGCTCGTGCAGCAGGGCCAGCTCCTCGATGGGCGTGGCGCCGTCGGCGTCGCAGAAGAGCACCCGCCGGCCGCGGGAGGCCCGTACGCCGATGCGTACGGCGTGCCCCTTGCCGCGGTTCCTGGGCGCGCGCAGCACGCGGACGCGGGGCTCGCCGGACGCGGCGGCGGCCGCGATCCGCGCGGTGTCGTCGGTCGAGCCGTCGTCGACGACGATCACTTCCCAGGAGCGGGGCGCGTCGCCGAGCGGGCCGGCGGTGCGCAGATAGCGGCAGATGTCGTCGACGCCGCGGGCCAGCCGCGATTCCTCGTTGTACGCGGGGATGACCACGGTCAGGTCGACGGGTGTGCGATCGGCGGCGGAACGATCCGGCGTCGCGCGCTGCGCGGGCAGCGCGGCGGCCGGGGTGTTCAGCCGGTCGTGGCCGGTCGGCACGGATTCCACCCGTCGTCCCCCCTCGTCTCTCTGGCCTGTCGTCCCTGGCCCCTGGCCTTGGCTCCCCGCCTTGGCTCCCGGCCGGCCTCAGCCGGTTCTCGTAGCCGGCGGCCTACGCTTCCCCGCTCCCCACGCGGGCCGTCAACTCCTCGACCATGGCCAGTGAGTGCTCGTTGTACGAGCGGATCAGGCGCTGCGCGTCCTCCGCGTCACGGCGGTCCACCGCGTCGACCAGGTCGCTGTGCCCGCACCACAGCCGGCCGCGCAGATCCCGCTCCCGGCGCAGATACGGCACCACGAAGGCCCAGCTCTGCACCCGGACCCGGTCCAGCAGGTCGGATATGTACGGATTGCCCACCAAGGAGCCCAGCTCACGCCAGAACCGCAGGTCGTAGCCGATGAGAATGTCGAGGTCGCCGGCGCGTGAGGCGCGCTGGGCCTCGTCCGCCCGGCGCCGTACGGAGGTGAGCACCTCGGGCGCCGGCACGCGCATGCCCCGCGCGTCGGCCCGCCGGAAGATGCCCTCGACGATCAGCGTCCGGGCCTCGACCATGCCGCGGTAGTCCTCGACGGTGAAACGGTGCACCTGGAAGCCGCGGTGGTGCTCCATGTCGATCAGCCCCTGGGCGGAGAGATCGACGAGCGCCTCGCGCACGGGGGTCGCCGACACCCCGTACTGCTCCGCCAGCTCCTTGACCGTGACATGCCTGCCCGCGGGAAGCCGGCCGGCCAGCACCTCGTCGCGCAGGGCCTCGGCTATCTGCTGCCGCAGTGTGTTGCGGGTGACAGCCGAGCTGCCGGTGCCGGGCATGGTGTCCTTACGGTCCGTGGCCTCACGGCCGGGGTCGGGGGCATGACGCTGGACACGATATGTCAGGGCGAGGCCAAAGGGTTCGGATACGGGTGCGGGACGGGGCCGGGCGCCCCATGACCAGGCACCCCTGCCCGGATTCGGGCAGGGGTGCCTGGCCATGGGGGACGTGCTGCCGGGTCCGCCGGCGGCGGTGTGCCGGCTCAGGCTGCTGCGACCCAGGCGGTGCCGGGTCAGGCGACAGCGTGCCGGTCGGCGACCGAGAGGGCCTCGTCGAGGAGGGACAGCCCCTCCTTCGCCTCCGCCGCCGTGACCGTGCACGGCGGGACCGCATGCGTCCGGTTCATGTTCACGAAGGGCCACAGTCCGCGCTGCTTGCAGGCCGCGGCGAACGCGGCCATGGGCGCGTTGTCCTCGCCCGCGGCGTTGTACGGCACCAGCGGCTCGCGCGTCGTACGGTCCCTGACCAGCTCCACCGCCCAGAACACGCCCATGCCGCGCACCTCCCCGACGGACGGGTGCCGCTCGGCCAGCTCGCGCAGCCCCGGGCCGAGGACGGTCTCGCCAATCTCCGCCGCGTTCTCGACGATCCGCTCCTCGTCCATCGCCCGGAGCGTGGCGACGGCGGAGGCGCAGGCCAACGGGTGACCGGAGTACGTGAGTCCGCCGGGGTAGGGGCGCGTCTCGAAGGTGGCGGCGATCTCGGCGGAGATCCCCACGCCGCCCAGCGGCACATAGCCGGAGTTGACGCCCTTGGCGAAGGTCAGCAGGTCGGGCGTCACAGCGAAGTGATCGGCGGCGAACCAGCGGCCCGTACGGCCGAAGCCGCACATCACCTCGTCCAGGATGAAGACGATGCCGTAGCGGTCGCAGAGCGCGCGGACCCCCGCGAGGTAGCCCGGCGGCGGCACCATGATCCCGGCGGTGCCGGGCACGGTCTCCAGAATGATCGCGGCGATGGACTGCGGGCCCTCGAACGCGATGGTGTCCTCGAGGTGGCGCAGGGCGCGCTCGCACTCCTGCTCCTCGCTCGTGGAGTGGAACGGCGAGCGGTAGAGGAACGGCGCCCAGAAGTGCACGACTCCGGCGGACGCGGTGTCGGAGGGCCAGCGGCGGGGGTCGCCGGTGAGATTGATCGCGGCGGCGGTGGCGCCGTGGTACGAGCGGTAGGCGCTCAGCACCTTGGGGCGGCCGGTGTGGATGCGGGCCATCCGCACGGCGTTCTCGACGGCCTCGGCGCCGCCGTTGGTGAAGAAGATCTTGTCGAGGTCGCCCGGGGTGCGCTCGGCGATCAGCCGCGCGGCCTCCGAGCGGACGTCCACGGCGAAGCCGGGGGCGATGGTGCACATCTTCGCCGCCTGCGCCTGGATGGCGGCGACGACCTTGGGGTGCTGGTGGCCGATGTTGGTGTTGACCAGCTGGGACGAGAAGTCGAGATAGCGGTTGCCGTCGTAGTCCCAGAAGTACGAGCCCTCGGCGCCGGCGACGGCCAGGGGGTCGATCAGGCCCTGCGCGGACCAGGAGTGGAAGACATGGGCACGATCGGCGGCCTTGACGGCGTCTCCGCCGGCCAGGGGTTCGGTGTGCGGCTTGGTCACAGTCGGCACCTTTTCGGTCGGTTCACTCGCGCGCGCGGTGCGTTCGCCTCGAACGGTGGGGCGAACGGGCCCAGCCTAGGGATCTCGCCGGACCGTGGGTACCGGCGCAATGTCGCCTCTCGCGCGGCGCGGGCGACAGGGTGTCGGGCAGCGGGCCCCAGGCGTTGACGTGGAACATCGGCACGACGGGGAGCTGTCTCTTA
>NZ_JBPQTV010000476.1:0-3678 GCF_051386515.1 Streptomyces sp. URMC 123
GAAACGGGTTCCGTTCCTTCGGGGCGGGGGATGGAGCTTTGCCCCGGAGGGGCGGGGTCTTTCTCCGGGCTTCGGGACGAACCTCCCTCCTTCCAGCCCCGAAGGGGCTGGTGTCTTTCTCCCAGTCGAAGGCCGGGGGTGTTTTCCCGCCCCTTCGCCCCGGAGGGGCGGAGTTTTTGCCCCGGCCTTTGGCCGGGGGGGGTGTTCTGCCCGGCCGAAGGCCGGGAAACGCAGCGACGGTCACGTCAGGGACGACCCACAACGCGGACGTCGCGCAAACCCACCCGGAGGGACGTCGCGCAAACCCGCCCGGAGGGCGCTTCCGCGTTGCGCAACGCCATACGCTGAGGCCATGAGCGATCACCCCCGAACCGCGCCGGAGGCGCTGGCGCAGCGCGTGCCCGACCTCGCCGCGCTGGAGCTGCTGCTCGCCGTCGCCCGGCTGGGCAGCCTCGGCCGGGCCGCGCGCGAGGTGGGGATCACTCAGCCCGCCGCGAGCAGCCGGCTCCGCTCGATGGAGCGCCAGCTCGGCGTCGCGCTCGTGGAGCGCTCCCCGCGCGGCTCGCGGCTGACCGCCGCCGGCACGCTCGTGACGGACTGGGCGCGGCGGATCGTCGAGGCCGCGGAGGCGTTCGACGCGGGAGCGCAGGCGCTGCGCGCCCGCCGGGACTCGCGGCTGCGCGTCGCGGCGAGCATGACGATCGCCGAGTACCTGCTGCCGGGCTGGCTGATCGCGCTGCGCGCGGAGCGGCCGGCCACCGCCGTGTCACTGGTGGCGGGCAACTCGGCCGCGGTCGCCGAGCGGTTGCTCGCGGGCGAGGCGGACGTGGGCTTCGTGGAGGGGCTGGACGCGCCCGCGGGCCTGGACGGCGCGGTGGTGGGCGGCGACCGCCTGGTCGTCGTGGTGGCGCCGGCGCACCGCTGGGCGCGCCGCCGGCGGCCCGTCGGCGCGGAGGAACTCGCCGCGACCCCGCTCGTGCTGCGGGAGCGCGGCTCCGGCACCCGCCAGGTGCTGGACGCGGCCCTCGCGCCGTACGGGGGCGTGGCCGAGCCGCTGCTGGAGCTGGCGTCGACGACGGCGGTGAAGGCGTCCGTACTGAGCGGCGCCGGGCCGTCCGTGCTCAGTGAGCTCGCGGTGGGTGAGGAGCTCGCGGCCCGCCGGCTGGTGGAGGTCCCCGTGACGGACCTGCGGCTGGGCCGTGAGCTGCGGGCGGTGTGGCCCGTGGGGCACCGCCCGGCCGGCCCGGCGCGGGACCTGCTGGCGCTCACGCGCCGTGCGGCCTGAGCCGGGCTCGACTCGCACAGAAGCCCGTACAAGAACCCGTACGCCGCCCTCCTACGCCGCCGCGTCGATCAGCGCCTCCATGACGCGGAGGTCCTCGCCCCCCTCCGGGTGCCACTGCACGCCCATCACGAACGGCTCGCCCGGCAGTTCGACGGCCTCCACGACGCCGTCGTGCGCGTGGGCGCAGGCGATCAGGCCGGCGCCCAGGGTGTCGACGGCCTGGTGGTGGTAGGTCGGCACGGTGAGCGGCTCGGGCAGGGCCTTGGCCAGGCGGGTGCCCGGCACGGGGATCACCTCGTGGGCGGCGAAGGCCCCGGGCGGCCCGGTGTGCCCCTCGTGGCCGACGCGGTCGGGCAGGTGCTGGACGAGCGTGCCGCCGAGGGCCACGTTGAGGAGCTGGGCGCCCCGGCAGACGCCGAGCAGCGGGGTGCCGCTGTCCAGCGCGGCCCGGATCAGGGCGAGTTCCCAGGCGTCCCGTTCGGTGGCCGGCGGCCCGGTGCGGGGGTGCGGCTCGGCCCCGTACAGCGCCGGTGCCACATCGGGCCCGCCGGAGACGACCACGGCGTTCAGCCGGGCGACGGCCGCGGCCGCGGCGGCCGGTTCGTCGGGCGGCAGCAGGGCGGCGAGCCCTCCCGCGCGCTGGACCAGCCGGTGGTAGCCGGCCGGCAGGACGGCGGCCGGCAACTGCCAGACGCCCCAGCGCACGGAGGACTCCAGATACGTGCTGACGCCGATGAGCGGTGCGGTCACCGAGGGGCCTCCTGAGCGGTGCGGTCGACGGGTGTTCGGGGTGTACGGGGCGTACGGGTCGTTTCGGGGCGTACGAGGTGTGCGGGGGCGTTCGCGCGGGCGCGGGCCCCGGCGCGTCAGGGCGTTCCACCGGGGCGCAGTTCCGCCTCGGCCGCGGCCAGCGCCGCGAACTCCTCCTCCGGGGCCGTGGCCACCAGCCGCCGCCGGGACCAGCCGGCGAAGTATGCGAGCGCCACGGCGTAGACGGCGAGGGCGATGAGCGCCGCGTCCCGGTCCACCAGGAAGGTCGCCACCAGCGCGGCACAGGCCAGCACGAAGGCGACGGAGGAGGTGACCACCCCGCCCGGGGTGCGGTAGGGGCGCGGCAGCTCCGGTTCGCGGCGCCGCAGCACGATGTGCGACAGGCTCATCAGAGCGTAGGAGATCGTGGCGCCGAAGACCGCGACATTGAGCATGCGGGCGCCGTCCCCGCTGCCGACGGCCAGCGCGAAGCCGATCGCGCCGGGCACCAGCAGCCCGAGGTAGGGCGCCTTGCGGCGGCTGGTGAGGGACAGGAAGCGGGGCAGGTAGCCGGCCCGGGAGAGCGCGAAGAGCTGCCGCGATCCGGCGTAGATCAGCGAGAAGAAGGAGGCCACGAGGCCGGCCAGGCCGGCGTAGTTGACGAAGCGGCTCAGCGCGGTGGGCCCGCCGTCGCCTTCGAGGGCGGCGACCAGCGGGTTGCCCGCGTCCTGGAGGGCGGCCGAGCCCCGCGCGCCGGTCGCGGCGACAAAGGTCAGCAGGGCGAGGAGGAGCAGCACCCCCATGGCGATGGCCATGGCCCGGGGCAGGGTGCGCGCCGGGTCGCGGGTCTCCTCCGCGGCCAGCGGCACCCCCTCGACCCCGAGGAAGAACCACATGCCGAAGGGGAACGCGGCCCACACGCCGAGCAGCCCGAAGGGCAGCCAGGAGGAGGAGCCGAAGGCGTCCGGGTCGGCCGGGATGTCGTTGAGGCGGCCGGCGTCGAACTCGGTGAGGGCGCCGACGGCGAAGATCAGCAGGGCGGCGACGGCCACCCCGGTGACGACGAAGCTGAAGCGCAGCGCCTCGCCCACGCCCCACAGGTGGATGCCGATGAACAGCACGAAGCAGGCGAGGACGACCGGCCAGCCGGACTCCAGCCCGAAGAGGTGCAGCGACTCCACGTAGTCCCCGATGAACAGGGAGATCGCGGCCGGGGCGAGCACGTACTCGATGAGGATGGCGGTGCCGGTGAGGAACCCGCCCCAGGGGCCGAGGGCGCGCCGCGCGAAGCCGTAGCCGCCGCCCGCGGTCGGCAGGATCGCGGCGAGTTCGGCGAGCGCGAACACCATGCAGGTGTACATCAGGCCCATCAGGAGGGCGGCCGCGGCGAGGCCGCCGAAGCCGCCCTCCCGCAGGCCGAAGTTCCAGCCGGAGAAGTCACCGGAGACGACGTAGGCGACGCCCAGGCCGGTGAGCAGCAGCCAGCCCGCGCTGCCCCGGCGCAGCGTGCGGCGCTCCAGATAGGCGTCCTCCGCCGCGCGGGAAGCACCGGCGGGCGCCGCCGGCCGAGGGGCCGTGGCGGATTCGGGAGGGGACGCGGGCGGTGCGGAGGAGGGCGCGGGCGGTGATGCGGGAGCACTGCG
>NZ_JBPQTV010000477.1:0-3675 GCF_051386515.1 Streptomyces sp. URMC 123
GCCGTCGTACCAGGTCCGGCACCTTGGTCGCCGTGCCCGGCCGACGCCCCCGCGCGCCCTTGTCCCCCGCCGTAAGGTGGGCCTCGGACAGGGGCGCGGCCTGTTGTCGCAGGTCCGCGCCGGAAACGGGGACGCCCCCGCGGGGGCGCACGGGGATGAGAGGCGACTGTCGTGGAACGCCAGCAGGACCAGCCGGCACCATCGGACCACGGGGAGAACGGCGCACCGGGGGTGACGTCCGGCGGCCCGGGGGTGACGTCCGGCAGGCCGGGGGTGACGTCCGGCGGGCCGGGGGACGCCGCGCCGGACGGGCCGCCGCCCGCCGTACGGATACGCGGGCTGTGGAAGCGCTTCGGGGAACAAGTCGCCGTCGCGGGCGTCGACCTGGACATACCCGCCGGCCGGTTCATCGGCCTGGTGGGCCCGAACGGCGCCGGCAAGACCACGACCCTGTCGATGGTCACCGGGCTGCTGCGCCCGGACGCGGGACAGGTGGAGATCGGCGGCCACGACGTCTGGCGCGATCCGGTCGCGGTGAAGTCCCGCATCGGTGTGCTGCCCGAGGGGCTGCGGCTGTTCGAACGCCTTTCCGGGCGCGAGCTGCTCGCCTACAACGGGCGGCTGCGCGGCCTGCCCGGCGACGAGGTCGACAAGCGGGCCGCCCAGCTGCTCGACGTCCTCGATCTGGCCGGTTCCCAGCACAAGCTGGTCGTCGACTACTCGACCGGCATGCGGAAGAAGATCGGGCTGGCGGCCGCGCTGCTGCACAACCCCGAGGTGCTCTTCCTGGACGAGCCGTTCGAGGGCGTCGACCCGGTCTCCGCCCAGACCATCCGCGGCGTGCTGGAGCGCTACACCTCCTCCGGCGCGACCGTGGTCTTCTCCAGCCATGTGATGGAGCTGGTGGAGAGCCTCTGCGACTGGGTCGCGGTGATGGCCGCGGGCCACGTCCGCGCGCAGGGGCCGCTCGCCGAGGTCAGGGGCTCGGCGCCCAGCCTCCAGGAGGCCTTCCTGGAGCTGGTCGGCGCGGGCGGGCGCGACTCCGGGCAGAGCCTGGACTGGCTGGGCGGCGGCGCCCGATGAGCGCGGCACGCCCCTCCCCCACGCCGCCCGCCTCCCCCGTTCCGGGGGGCGCCTCCGTGCCGGCGGGTTCCCCCGTTCCGGCCGGCTCCGTCGCGCCGTCGGGCGCCTCCGCCGCGGCGGCCACCGCCGTCTTCGTGCGGCTGAAGCTGTCCCTGCTGCGCAATGGGCTGCGGCAGTCCTCCGGCCGCACCGCGGCCTTCGTGACGTCCGTCGTGTTCACCCTGCTGCTCGCCGCCGGGCAGCTGATCGGCCTCATCGCGCTGCGCGGCAACGACCACGCCACCGCCGTCGTCGTGCTGCTGACCGCCCTCATGGCGCTGGGCTGGGCCGCGCTGCCGCTGTTCTTCCCCAGCGGTGACGAGACGCTCGACCCCACCCGGCTGGTGATGCTGCCCCTGGAGCCCCGCCGGCTGGTGGGCTCCCTGCTGATCGCCTCGCTGGTCGGCATCGGCCCGCTGTTCACGCTCGTCCTGGCGGTCGGCTCGGTGATCGCCGTGGCGCACGGCGCGGCCGCGGTGGCCGCCGGTGTGATCGCCGCGCCGCTGGTGCTGCTGGTGTGCGTCACCTTCGCGCGGGCGGTGGCGGCGGGCAACATCCGCCTGCTGACCAGCCGCAAGGGCCGCGATCTGGCCGTGCTGAGCGGTCTGTTCATCGCCCTGGGCACGCAGTTCGTCAACCTCGGCGTGCAGAAACTGTCGTCGTCGGAGGGCCTGGCGTCCCTGGAGCCCGCGGCCGAGGTGCTGCGCTGGGTGCCCCCGGCCGCCGCCGTGGACGCCGTACGGAGCGCGGGCGCCGGCGCGTACGGTGTCGCGCTCGCCCAGCTCGCCCTCACCGCCGTGGCCGGCGCGCTGCTGCTGTGGTGGTGGCAGCGCAGCCTCACCCGGCTGATGACGGCGCCCGACGGATCGACCCTGCAGGCCGCGAGCGAGCCGTCCGGGAAGGCCGGGCGCGCGAGCGCGGGACTGTCCGCGCTGCTGCCGGCCGGCCGGGTGGGCACCGTCGCGCAGCGGACCCTGCGCTACGCCTGGCGCGACCCGAAGGCGAAGGCGTCCTGGGCCACCTCGCTCGGCGTCGGACTGCTGGTGCCGTTCGTCACCGCCGTCCAGGGCAACGGGAGCGTCTATGTGGCGTGCTGGGCGGCGGGGCTGCTCGGCATGCAGATGTACAACCAGTTCGGCCAGGACACCTCGGCGTTCTGGATGGTGTCGCTCACCATCTCCTCCACCCGCGACGCCTATCTGGAACTGTGCGGGCGCGCGCTCGCCCTGGCGGTCGTCGCGGTGCCCTATGTGACGCTGACGGTGCTCGGCACGGCGGCCTTCCTGGGGCAGTGGGACGCCTTCCCGGAGGCGCTGGGGCTGGCGCTGGCGCTGCTCGGCGCGCTGACGGCCACGGGCGCGATCGGGTCGGCGCTCTTCCCGTACTCCATCCCCCAGGACAGCGGCTACAAGAACGTCGCCCCCGGACAGGTGTCGCTCGCCTGGACCAGCATCCTCGGCGGCATGGTCGCCGGCGCGGCGCTGTGTCTGCCCCTGCTGGGGGTCACCGTCTGGCTGCACCTGGCGGACGCGCGGAACTGGCTGTGGGTGATCCTGCCGCTGGGGGCGCTGTACGGGTGGGGGCTGAGCCTGCTGGGGCTGCGGCTGGCCGCGCCCCGTACGGCGGCACGGCTGCCGGAGATCCTGACCGCGGTCAGCAAGGGCTGAGGCGCACCCCCCTGTTCACTCCGTGAGCGGCGGGAGGCGGTCGAGGAACGGCTCGACCGCCCCGCGCCACCCCTCCGGCTGGTCGTAGTGGACGAAGTGCCCCGCGTCGGCGACCTCCGCGTACTCGCCGCGGGGCAGCACCCGGACCATCTCCTGGGCCTCGGCCCGCCCCAGCTCCCCGTCCACGCCCCGCACCACCAGCGCCGGGCAGCCGACCTGGGCGAGCTCCTCCCAGTGCGCGTCATGGACCCAGGTGTCGCGCGCCATCAGCATCTGCCGGCGGGAGAAGACCGGCCGCCAGCCGTCGGCGCGCTCGGCCATCACCTCGGCGAAGAACTCGCCGCGCCCGGGCCGGGGGCGCTCCAGCCGGGGGTCGTCCTCACCGAACCACTTCCGCACGTCGGCGAGGGTCGCGAACGGCACCGGCCAGGACGCGAACCACTCCTCCCACTCGCGCTGCGAGCGGGCCCCCAGCGCGGACGCCCGCATGTCGCAGATGACCACGGCCCGTACGAGCTCCGGCCGGTGCGCGGCGAGCTGCCAGGCGGTCAGGGCGCCCATGGAGTGTCCGACGAGGACGGCCGGGGCGAGGCCGAGCTGCTCGATGGCGGCGGCCGCGTCGGCCACGAAGGCCTCGCGGGTGTACGGGCCCTCGGCGGGCTTGTCGCTGCGGCCGTGGCCGCGCTGGTCGAGGCCGACGGCGCGATGGCGGGCGGAGAGCCAGCGGGCGGTGCCCGCCCAGTGGGAGGCGCGCCCCATCAGGCCGTGCAGCAGCAGGACTCCGGGGCCGGCGGCCCGGGAGGCGTCATGGGGGTCGCGTGCGCGGGGGGCGCCAGAGCCGTCACCGCCCCGCAGAGCAGCGCGACCGTGGCGGTTATACGTGCGA
>NZ_JBPQTV010000478.1:0-3650 GCF_051386515.1 Streptomyces sp. URMC 123
GGGGTGTGAAGGGGGGCACGGGAACGGCGAGCGTCGTCCTGCCGACGGGCACGACGGTGGCGGCCCTGGTGGTGGTGAACGCCTCGGGCTCGGTGCACGACCCCGTGACGGGGGCGCTGTACGGGCAGTGGTTCACGGCCACCGGGCGGGAAGGGCTCGCGCTGCCGTCGCCGTCCCGGCACGCCGAGGCGCAGCGACTGCTGGCGGCGGCGCGGGCGGAGTCGGCGCTGCGCTCGGCGGCGTCGGTGCGGCCACCGCTCAACACCACGCTCGCCGTGGTGGCCACGGACGCGACGCTCACCAGGGCGCAGGCGCAGAAGCTGGCGGGGGCGGCCCACGACGGGCTGGCGCGGGCCGTGCGGCCGGTGCACCAGCTCTCCGACGGGGACACGGTGTTCGCCCTGGCCACGGGCGACCGGCCGCTGGTGGCGACGGGTGGGGGCGGCAAGCCGGCGCCGTACGCGGTGCACGCGACCGCGGGGGCGCTGAACGAGGTGTTCGCGGCGGGGGCGGACGTGCTGACCCGGGCGGTGGTGAAGGCGGTGCTGGCGGCGGAGAGCGTGGACGGTCCGGGCGGGGTGTTCCCCTGCTACGCGGAGCTGTACCCGGACCAGGTGCCGGCACTTTGAGCGCCGGCCGCGCCGACACTCGGCCTACCGGCGCCCTGCCCAGCGCTCCGCGTACCGGGCGCTCTGCGCGTACCGGCGCCCTGCCCAGCGCTCCGCATGCCGGCGCTGCGCGTGCCGACGCTCAGGGGGCCGGCGCTCCGCATGCCGGCGCTGCGCGTCACGCGGCCGCGTCGAAGCCGGTGTCCCGTGCCAGCTTCTTCAGCTCCAGCAGGGCGTGCTTCTCTATCTGGCGGATGCGCTCCCGGGTCAGACCGTGCTGCTTGCCGACCTCGGTGAGGGTGCGCTCGCGGCCGTCCTCGATGCCGTAGCGCGCCTTGATGATCGAGGCCGTGCGGTCGTCGAGCCTGCCGATCAGCTCGTCGAGCCCCTCGCGGCGCAGCATGACCAGCACGGACTGCTCCGGCGAGGCCGCCGAGGTGTCCTCCAGCAGGTCGCCGAACTGGGTCTCGCCCTCGTCGTCCACCGACATGTTGAGGCTGACCGGGTCGCGGGCCCAGTCGAGCACGTCGATGACGCGCTCCGGGGTCGTGCCCAGCTCGGCGGCGACCTCGGCGGGCTCCGGCTCGCGCCCGTTCTCGCGGTTGAACTCCCGCTGCACGCGCCGGATGCGGCCCAGCTCCTCCACGAGGTGGACGGGCAGCCGGATGGTGCGGGACTGGTCGGCGATGGAACGGGTGATGGCCTGGCGAATCCACCACGTGGCATACGTGGAGAACTTGAAACCCTTGGTGTAGTCGAACTTCTCGACCGCGCGGACCAGGCCGGCGTTGCCTTCCTGGATCAGGTCGAGCAGGGGCAGACCGCTGCGGGGGTAACGCCGCGCCACGGCGACGACCAGCCGGAGGTTGGAGCGGATGAAGACGTCCTTCGCCCTCGCCCCCTCGGCGGCGATGGCCGCCAGCTCCTCGCGGTCGGCCCCGGCGCCCGGGGCGTCCTCGACCTCTCCGTCGAGGATCTGCTGTGCATAGACCCCGGCCTCGATGGCCTGGGACAGCTCGACCTCCTGGGCGGCGTCGAGCAGAGGGGTGCGCGCTATCTCGTCGAGGTACATGCCGACCAGGTCGCGATCGGCGATCTCGCCGCCTGCGGCGCGCACACTGCTTGCCCTGTCGGCGCCGCTGGTGCCGGCGGACTGACGACGGGCGACGGCACGGGTTGCCATGCGAGCTCCCTTGCGATGAGTAGGTCGCGGTCTATGGCGAACGCAACACCCTCGCGGATGCCCGTTCCGAAGGAAACAACGACTGGAATCCGGACAGAATTCCCACGCGACCCTTCGTTTTCTGTGATCATGCAGTACCCTGTTCGGCCACATGGCGCTCCCACATGCGCACAGGGCGCGAGAAGCGCAGGTCACCACCGGGGCGGAGACCGCGCCGGGCACCGTCGGCCGACCGTCTGCCCCGGGGAAACGCGGGGAAACGCACACGAGAAACGCGGGGCACCGGGAGCGAGCAGGCCGCGTCCTCGCCGACCTTCGCCGTCCACGGGTCACGGCCGGTCACAGCCGGTCACCGTCGGGCGGGCGGCCGCGTTTCCACCCTTGAAGACGGCATGAGGCGCTCTCCGGTTGCGCCGGCGCCCGTACGGGCCCGGGACCGCGTACGGGAGTGACCGCTGGGGCCGGTGCGGCGTAAGGAAGTCCGAATGTCCGGACAGGGCCCGGGGCCTCAGCCCTGCGGCCTAGGCTGTTCGGCCCCCATCGCTGGGCCTCATGACCGGCGCCGCTTCGGTCCGCAGCCCGTTACGCTGCCGGGCCCGGTCGCCTAGCGTGAAGGCATGGACACGAAGGACGCGAGCGGAACACTCGAGGAAGCTCTGGAACGCCTGCACGTCTTCGGCCCCGAGAAGCGCGGCGGCTGGCTCTCCAACCACGCGCCCATGACCGTGGAGGCCCTGGTCCGGCGAGGCCACGCCCCCGCCGTGCACCGCTGGCTCGACGCCTACGGCCCCAAGCTGGCGGAGGTTCCGGCTCCGCTGACCCCCATCGGTCGCGCCAACTGGCGTGAGGCCCTGGGCGACGCGCGCCGCGCCGGCGACTGGATCAGGCACTTCGAGCGCGAGACCGCCGAGCGGCCCTGGCGCGAGCTGCTCGCCGAGTGGTGGCCGCGGCTGCTGCCGGGCATCGCCGCCGGCGCCACGCATCCGGCGATCCGCGTCGGGCACGCCGTACGGAGCCTGCTCATGGCGGAGGGCGCGACCTCCACGTCGGGCTCTTCGGCTCCCCTGTCGGCCCCGCCGACTCCGCTGATCCGCGAACTGGCGCACGGCCTCGGCTACTGGGCCGCCCGTCACCAGCCCCTCCCCCACCTCGATCCATGGCCCGAGCCGGTCCCGGGCTCGGCCCGCGGCGCCCTCGCCGCCGTGCCGCGCGTGGCGGACCAGAGCGGCGGCATCCGCGGCCGGCTCGCCCAGCTGACCTCCCTGCCGGACTGGCCCGGCGCCCCCGCCCTCGGCCCCCTCGCCCAGAACGGGAACGGACGGGTGGCCGACGACTGGGTGGGCGACGACCGGGTAGCTGATGACTGGGAGAAGGACCCCGAGGCGGTCCGCACCCGGCTGCGCGAGCTGATCACCGCCGCCGTGGCGCGCTACGCCACCCATGGCCACGGCGAACCGGTCATGCTCGTGCACGCGGCGACCGCGCCCAACGCCGTACTGCGTGTGCTGCCCGCGCTGCCCACCGATCTGTGGGCCCCCAGCCTGGACGCCGCCTGGCTGGCGAGCGCCGCGGTGACCGCCGCGTACGCGCCCGCCCTCGGGCTGCCGGCCACCACCGCCACGGACACCCGTACCCCCGGCGAGGCGTCCGCCCTGGCCGCCGCGCACGGCGACGAGCACGCGATCAAACTGACCGACACCGCGCTCGACGCCGTTGCCTGGGCCGAGGCGGCCGGGGACGACCCGATGCCGGCGTACGCGGCGATCGAGCGCGCCTGTGCCACGATCGACCCCCTGGACTGAGGCCCGCGGGGTCGGTCCCGCCCCCGAGCCGGCCCTCGCCCCCGCGGGCCTCAGTCC
>NZ_JBPQTV010000479.1:0-3625 GCF_051386515.1 Streptomyces sp. URMC 123
GCGGGTGCGGGCGGGGCCTGCCGCAGGGCGGTGACGGCCCGTTCGACGACCACCCCGGGCTCGGGCGCGACATCGACCGTCACGCCCGTCTCGTCCGGCTGGAGCGGTTCGAGGGTGGCGAACTGGGAGTCGAGCAGCCGGGTGGTCATGAAGTGGCCCGTGCGGGCCGCCATCCGCTCGGCGATCAACTCCCGGTCGCCGGCGAGGTGGAGGAAGAACAGCCCGGGAGCCTTGGCCCGCAGCCGGTCGCGGTAGGCCCGCTTGAGCGCGGAGCAGCTGACCACGCCGCCGCGGCCCGCCCGCCCCGCGGCCCAGTCGCCGATGGCGTCCAGCCAGGGCGCGCGGTCGGCGTCCTCCAGCGGCACCCCGGCCGACATCTTGGCGATGTTGGCCGGTGAGTGGAAGTCGTCGGCCTCGGCGTAGGGCACGCCCAGCGCGGCGGCGAGCAGCTCGCCGACGGTCGACTTGCCGGTGCCGGAGACGCCCATGACGACCACCACCCGGGGGTGTGTCGTCGTGCTGCCCGGTGTGCTCATGGCTGTGCTCATTGCGGTGTCCTCGTCGACGTCGGCGCCGCCCCACACTCAAGCTCATGGATACGACGTATTCAAGGGTTCGTGACTTAAAAGTCATACTTAATTCCCGAGCCGCGAGGGCCCCGCCCCGTAGGCTGAGCGCCATGGAGAGCCAGGGGCAGGGACTGCACGGCCGCGTTCTGGCGGCCCTCGGCCCCGCGATCACGGCGGGCGAGTACCCGCCGGGCACCGTTCTGCGCACCGACGAGCTGGAACAGCGCTTCGACGTCTCCCGGACCGTCGTCCGCGAGGCCGTACGGGTCCTGGAGTCCATGCACCTGGTCGAGTCCCGGCGCCGGGTCGGGGTGACGGTGCGCCCCGCCGAGGAGTGGAACGTCTTCGACCCGCAGGTCATCCGCTGGCGGCTGGCCGGGGCCGACCGGCCGCGCCAGCTGCGCTCGCTGACCGTGCTGCGGTCGGCGGTGGAGCCGGTCGCCGCGGGGCTGGCCGCCGCCCTGGCGACCCCCGGGCAGTGCGCCGAGCTCACCGAACACGCCCTGGGGATGGTGGCCACCTCCCGCGGCCAGCAGCTCGACGCCTATCTGGTGCACGACATCGCCTTCCACCGGGTGATCCTGCGGGCCTCGGGCAACGAGATGTTCGCCCGCCTCGGCGATGTGGTGGCCGAGGTGCTCACCGGGCGCACCGAGCACCAGGTGATGTTCACCGACCCCGACCCGGCGGCCGTCACCCTGCATGTGCGGGTCGCGGAGGCCGTACGGTGCCGGGACGCGGCCGCGGCGGAGCGGCTGACCCGGGAGATCACCGCGGGGGCGATGGCCGAGCTGGACGTGCTGGCGCCCTGAGCCGGGCGCCGCGCGGGCGGCCCGGGCGGCGGACGGCACAGGCGGGCGGTCGGCACAGGCGGCGGCCGGCCCGGGCGGCGGTGAGCCCGGGCGGCGAACGGGTCATCAGGCCGCGGCGTCAGAACGTCTCGGTGGGCACATGCGTGCCCCAGACCTCCCGCAGCGCCCCGCACACCTCGCCGACCGTGGCCCGCGCGGCGAGCGCCTCCCGCATCGGGGGCAGCACGTTGTCCGTGCCCGCGGCCGCCTTCCGCAGCGACGTCAGCGCGGCCTCCACCGCCCTGCCGTCGCGCTCGGCGCGCAGCGCGGCCAGCCGCCGGGCCTGGCGCTCCGCCACGGCCGGGTCCCGGCGCAGCGGCTCGTACGGCTCCTCCCGGTCGATCCGGAACCGGTTGACGCCGACGACCACCCGCTCCCCCGCCTCCGTCTCCTGCGCGATCCGGTACGCGTTCCGCTCGATCTCCGCCTTCTGGAAGCCCTGTTCGATGGCCTCGACCGCGCCCCCGAGATCCTCGATCCGGCGCATCAGCGCCAGCGCCGCCTCCTCGACCCGCTCGGTGAGCGACTCGACGGCGTAACTGCCCGCGAAGGGGTCGACCGTCGAGGGCACGTCGGTCTCGTGCGCGAGCACCTGCTGGGTGCGCAGCGCCAGCCGGGCCGCCTTGTCGCTCGGCAGCGCGATGGCCTCGTCGAAGGCGTTGGTGTGCAGGGACTGGGTGCCGCCCAGGACGGCCGCCAGCGCCTGCACCGCGACCCGTACGAGGTTGACCTCCGGCTGCTGGGCGGTGAGCTGCACCCCGGCCGTCTGGGTGTGGAAGCGCAGCGCCATCGACTTCGGGTCGCGCGCCCCGAACTCCTCGCGCATCACCCGCGCCCAGATCCTGCGGGCCGCGCGGAACTTCGCGACCTCCTCCAGCAGGGTCGTCCGGGCGACGAAGAAGAACGACAGCCGGGGCGCGAACTCGTCCACCGCCATGCCGGCCGCGAGCGCCGTACGGACGTAGGCGATGCCGTTGGCGAGGGTGAAGGCGATCTCCTGCGCGGGCGAGGCCCCCGCCTCGGCCATGTGGTAGCCGGAGATGGAGATGGTGTTCCAGCGGGGCATCTCGGCGCGGCAGTAGCGGAACAGATCGGCGGTCAGCCGGAGCGAGGGCCTGGGCGGGAAGATATAGGTGCCGCGCGCGATGTACTCCTTGAGCACGTCGTTCTGGACCGTACCGGTGAGCCGGTCGGCCCGCGCGCCGCCCTCCTCGGCGACGAGCCGGTACAGCAGCAGCAGCGGCGCGGCCGGGGCGTTGATCGTCATGGAGGTGGAGACCCGGTCCAGCGGGATGCCGGCGAACAACTCGCGCATGTCGTCGAGGGAGTCGACGGCGACGCCGACCCTGCCGACCTCGTCGCGGGCGATCGGCTCGTCGGAGTCGTGGCCCATCTGCGTGGGCAGGTCGAAGGCGACGGAGAGCCCGGTGGTGCCGTGCGCGATGAGGTCCCGGTAGCGGGCGTTGGACTCGGCGGCCGTGCCGAAGCCGGCGTACTGGCGCACCGTCCAGGGCCGGCCGGTGTACATCGTGGCGTGCACGCCCCGGGTGAACGGGTACGCGCCCGGCTCGCCCAGCGCCCGCTCCGGGTCCCAGCCGTCCAGCGACCCGGGCCCGTACACGGGCTCGATGGGGAACCCCGACTCCGCTTCGCGCGCCATCGGCTGTGCCTCCCGCTTCGCGGCCGGGGGCCGCCCGGCCGCCGTCCTCGGCTCGCGGGGCGCCGCCCGGCTCCCGCCCCGCCGTCCGCGGCGGCGGCGGGCGCCCCGGTGGACGGGCCCGCTCTCTCCCCAGCATGGCCCGTGGTTCGACCGGTGGCAGCCCCGGGAATCCATGAAGGGGAACGGAAGAGGGGACAGAGGGGGCCCGGGAGACGGGGGTTACGAATGCGGGTGCGGGTGCGGACACGAGTGCGACCGGACGGGGTGCCGCGCGGGGCGCCGCACGAGACGCGACCGGACGGGGTGCCGCACGGAGCACGAGCGGACGAGGCGCCTCCGGGCGAGGCGCCGCGCGCGGTACGGCCGGGCGGGACGCCTTCGCGCGGGGGCCGGTCGCGGCGGCTCGCCGCGGCCGCCGCGCTGGTCGCGCTCGCCGTCGGAGCCGGCGCCGGCTGCACCGTGGTGCGGGTCCCGCCCGGACAGCTCACGACCCAGCAGGGTCTCCACCAGCCGCCCGGCTACGCCGCCCCCGGGTTTCCCGCCCG
>NZ_JBPQTV010000480.1:0-3622 GCF_051386515.1 Streptomyces sp. URMC 123
GCCGGTGCGCCAGCACCGCGACCGCCAGGGCCTGGACGTCGTCGGGAAGGGCGAAGTCCCGGCCGGCGAGCGCGGCGGACGCCTTGGCGGCGCGCAGCAGATGGAGCGTGGCGCGCGGCGAGGCGCCCAGCCGCAGGTCCGGGTGGTGACGGGTGGCGGCCACCAGGTCCACGGCGTAGCGGCGCACCGGCTCGGCGACATGGACCGTGCGGACCGCCTCCACCAGCTTCACCACCTCATGGGCGTGCGCCACCGGCTGGAGGTCGTCGAGCGGCGAGGCCCCGCCGTGCACGTCGAGCATCCGCAGCTCCGCCTCCGGGCTGGGATAGCCGATCGACACCCGGGCCATGAAGCGGTCGCGCTGCGCCTCGGGGAGCGGGTACGTGCCCTCCATCTCCACCGGGTTCTGGGTGGCCACCACCATGAAGGGGCTGGGCAGTTCGAAGGTCTGGCCGTCGACCGTGACCTGGCGCTCCTCCATGGACTCCAGCAGCGCCGACTGCGTCTTGGGGGAGGCGCGGTTGATCTCGTCGCCGATGACGATCTGGGCGAACACCGCGCCGGGCTTGAACTCGAAGTCCTGCCGCTGCTGGTCGTAGACGCTCACGCCGGTGATGTCCGACGGCAGCAGGTCGGGGGTGAACTGGATGCGGCGCACCGAGCAGTCGATGGACCGCGCCAGCGCCTTGGCGAGCATGGTCTTGCCCACGCCCGGAACGTCCTCGATGAGCAGGTGCCCCTCGGCGAGGAGCACGGTCAGCGAGAGCCGTACGACCTCCGGCTTGCCCTCGATCACGCTCTCCACCGACGCGCGGACGCGCTCCGCTGTGGTGGTCAGATCCGTGAGGCTCGCTCGATCGTCATAGGTCGTCACCCGGCCCTCCTCGGCCCGTTCTCCGGGCCGTCGCATCCCGCACGCCCTTGCGCACGCGGCTCGGCCCACCCCGGAACACGTGCCGCGCCGGCGCGATACCGGGCGGCGACGTCACATGACGCATTCTTGCCGCCGATACGGCTTCGCGTCACTCGGCTGTGGATAACTCCCCTCGCCGCTGCCCTGCGCGGCGGTGTGTCCCGGTGGGGGCCGAGGCCCCCACCGGGGGGAGAAGCGAACGCCGGCCCGGGAACGCCGGCCCGGGACAGCAGTAGCCCGGGGCCCGGGCTACTGCTGCGGGTCGACCTCGCGCAGCAGCCCCGTCGTCACGTCGAAGACGAAGCCACGGACGTCGTCGGTGTGCAGCAGGAACGGAGAGGTGCGGACCCGCTGGATGGACTGGCGGACGTCCTGGTCGAGGTCGCGGAAGGACTCCACCGCCCAGGACGGGCGCTGGCCGACCTCCATCTCCAGCTCGTGCCGGAAGTCCTCGGTGAGGGTGAGCAGGCCGCAGCCCGTGTGGTGGATCAGTATGACGCTGCGGGTGCCCAGCGCCCGCTGGCTGATGGTGAGGGAGCGGATGACGTCGTCGGTGACGACACCGCCGGCGTTGCGGATGGTGTGGCAGTCGCCGAGCTGGAGGCCGAGCGCGGCGTGGAGGTCCAGCCGTGCGTCCATGCAGGCGACGACGGCCACCTTGAGCACGGGCCGGGCGTCCATGCCCGGGTCGTGGAAGTCCGCGGCGTACTGGCGGTTGGCCGCCACGAGCCGGTCGATGACCGTGGGGGAGTCATCGGCCTGGCCGCCGGGAGTTGCGGAGTGCTCTGCAGCTGCGGGGCGGGATGCGGAAGTCGACATGACCACAACGGTAGTCGCCCCTGGTCAGAAGGGCTCGCGGCGCACACGGGCAAAGACGTGGCAAAGACGATTCAGCGGACACGGATGTGACGTAACCCACAGGGGAGCTTCTCGCTCATTCGTGCGAAACGGGTACGGTTTCGCGGCGCGCAGGGTCGTTGGTTGACCGAGGGGACGAGTGGACTAAAGTGACGCGAAGTGGGAGGCGTGACGCTCCCCTCGGAACCGAATCCCCCCGCGTGCGCGGCGCGTACGTACGGCTCGGCCTCCTCCCGCTCCCTGGCCGGCTGACGCCCCTTCCCCGGCGCCAGCAGGCCCACTTCCCCTTGAGAGCGGGTGGGGACCAGGCGGTACGTCCGTCGTGCCGCCGGACCTGAGAGGGCGCATGAGCCAGACCCGACATGTCCCGGTGATGCTCCAGCGGTGCCTGGACCTGTTGGCCCCGGCTCTGGAGCGGCCACCGGGCGGGGTCACGGACACCGCGGGCCGGCCGCCCGTGGTCGTCGACTGCACGCTCGGCCTCGGCGGGCACAGCGAGGCGCTGCTCGCCGCCTTCCCCGATGTGCGGCTCATCGGACTCGACCGCGACACCGAGGCGCTCCGGCTGGCCGGTGAGCGGCTCGCCCCGTACGGCGATCGGGCGACGCTGGTGCACGCCGTCTACGACGAGCTCCCCGAGGTCCTCGACCGGCTGGGCGTCCCCCGGGTGCAGGGCATCCTCTTCGACCTCGGCGTCTCCTCGATGCAGCTCGACGAGGCGGACCGGGGCTTCGCCTATGCCCAGGACGCCCCGCTCGACATGCGGATGGACCAGACCCGGGGCATCAGCGCCGCCGAGGTGCTCAACACCTACCCGCCCGGCGACCTGGTCCGCATCCTGCGGGCCTACGGCGAGGAGAAGTTCGCCCGGAAGATCGTCGACGCGGTGGTGCGGGAGCGGGAGAAGGAGCCCTTCAGCACCAGCGCCCGGCTGGTGGAGCTGATCCGCGAGGCGCTGCCGCAGGCCGCCAAGCGCACCGGCGGGAACCCCGCCAAGCGGACCTTCCAGGCGCTGCGCATCGAGGTCAACGGCGAGCTGTCGGTGCTGGAGCGGGCCGTTCCGGCGGCCGTCTCGGCGCTGGCGGTCGGCGGCCGCATCGCCGTGCTCTCCTATCACTCGCTCGAGGACCGGCTGGTCAAGCAGGTGCTCGCGGCCGGCGCCGCCACCACCGCGCCGCCCGGGCTGCCGGTCGTCCCCGAGCGCTACCAGCCCCGGCTGAAGCTGCTCACCCGGGGCGCGGAGCTGCCCACGGAGGCGGAGATCGCCGAGAACCGGCGCGCCGCCCCGGCCAGACTGCGCGGCGCGGAGCGCATCCGGGAGGACGTGGAATGAGGGGGAAGCGCATCCGGGAGGACGTGGCATGAGGGGCGGCGGCGCGCGGGGACCGGCCCGGGGGGCCGGGGTGAAGGGCGACGGCCGGCGGGGCCGACTGCGGCCCGGCCCCGGACAGCCGGCCGCCCGTACGCCCTTCGTCCTGCTGGTGGTGGTGCTGCTCGGCACCGGGCTGATCTCGCTGCTGCTGCTCAACACCTCGCTCAACCAGGGCTCGTTCAAGCTGAGCAAGCTCAGGAAGCAGACCACCGAGCTGACCGACGAGCAGCAGGCGCTGCAGCAGGAGGTCGACTCCTACTCCGCCCCCGACGCCCTGGAGCGCAGGGCCCGCGAGCTCGGGCTGGTGCCCGGCGGGCCGCCCGCCTTCCTCACCCCCGACGGCACCGTGCGCGGCGCCGCTGCCCCGGCCGACGGGGCGGGCCTGCCGCCCCTGGAGCCCGCGTCGGCGCCGCCCTCCGCGGCCCGGCCGTCGTCCCCGCCCCCGTCCCGGGGCGGCGAGCCCTCGCCCGCCGCCGCAC
>NZ_JBPQTV010000481.1:0-3585 GCF_051386515.1 Streptomyces sp. URMC 123
GCCCGGCCGCCCCCCGTCCCCTCTCCCAGCTCTCTTCGACACAGAAAGCGCAGACCGCGTGAACGGCACCCGCGTCCTCGTCCTCAACTCCGGCTCCTCCTCGCTGAAGTACCAGCTGCTCGACATGGCCGACGGCTCCCGGCTCGCCTCCGGCCTGGTGGAGCGGATCGGCGAGGGCCCGGTGGCCGACCACACGGCCGCGCTGTCGAAGGTCTCCGAGGAGCTGGCCGCCCAGGGGCTGGGCCTGGACTCGCCGGAGCTGGCGGCCGTGGGGCACCGGGTGGTGCACGGCGGCACCCGCTTCACCGAGCCGACGCTGATCACCGACGAGGTGGTCGCCGAGATCGAGAAGCTGGTGCCGCTGGCGCCGCTGCACAACCCCGCCAACATCACGGGCATCAAGGTGGCCCGGGAGCTGCGGCCGGACCTGCCGCAGGTGGCGGTCTTCGACACGGCGTTCCACTCCACGATGCCGGAGTCCGCCGCCCGCTACGCCATCGACACCGAGGTGGCCGACGCGCACGGCGTGCGCCGCTACGGCTTCCACGGCACCTCGCACGCCTATGTCTCCCGGGCCACCGCCGAGCTGCTGGGCAAGGACCTCGCCGAGGTCAACACCATCGTGCTGCACCTGGGCAACGGCGCCAGCGCCTCCGCCGTCCGCGGCGGCGTCTGCGTGGACACCTCCATGGGCCTGACCCCGCTGGAGGGCCTGGTCATGGGCACCCGCTCGGGCGACCTGGACCCGGCCGTGGTGTTCCACCTGGCCCGGGTGGGCGGCCTGTCCACCGACGAGATCGACGCCCTGCTCAACAAGCGCAGCGGTCTGATCGGCCTGTGCGGCGACAACGACATGCGCGAGATCACCCGTCGGATGGACGAGGGCGACGAGGCCGCGCGGCTCGCCTTCGAGGTGTACATCCACCGGCTGCGGAAGTACATCGGTGCCTACACCGCCGTGCTGGGGCGGGTCGACGCCATCGCGTTCACGGCCGGCGTGGGCGAGAACGCGGCGCACGTCCGCGAGGCCGCGCTGCGGGATCTGTCCGCGCTGGGCATCGTGGTGGACGGGGAGCGCAACGCCGTACGGGGCGGCTCGGCGCGGCTGATCTCGGCGGACGACAGCCGGGTGGCCGTGGCCGTGGTGCCCACCGATGAGGAACTGGAGATCGCCAACGAGGCATACGCGCTGGTCAACGCGTAACCCTGGGTTCTTCCCACAGCTCGAATATTCCGCTCCGAA
This sequence comes from Streptomyces sp. URMC 123, assembly GCF_051386515.1. NCBI lineage: Bacteria > Bacillati > Actinomycetota > Actinomycetes > Kitasatosporales > Streptomycetaceae > Streptomyces > Streptomyces sp. URMC 123. The sequence continues at coordinate 1,244 of NZ_JBPQTV010000481.1, forward strand.
ACAAACCGATAGGATCGCCCTCATGCGCCGTTCCAAAATCGTCTGCACCCTGGGCCCCGCCGTCGACTCCTACGAGAAGCTGAAGACGCTGATCGAGGCCGGCATGAACGTGGCCCGTTTCAACATGAGCCACGGGTCCCACCCGGAGCACGAGGAGCGGTACCACCGGGTCCGTAAGGCGTCGGAGGAGACCGGGCGCGCCATCGGCGTGCTCTGCGACCTCCAGGGCCCGAAGATCCGGCTGGAGACCTTCGAGGACGGCCCCGTCGAGCTGGTGCGCGGCGACGAGTTCACCATCACCACCGAGGACGTGCCCGGCACCAAGCACATCTGCGGCACCACGTACAAGGGCCTGCCCGGCGATGTCGGCAAGGGCGAGAGCATCCTGATCAACGACGGCGCGGTGGCGCTCCAGGTGATCGAGGTCGAGGGCCCGCGGGTGCGCTGCATCGTCATCGAGGGCGGTGTGATCTCCGACCACAAGGGCATCAACCTGCCCGGCGTGGCCGTGAACGTGCCGGCGCTGTCCGAGAAGGACATCGAGGACCTGAAGTTCGCGCTGCGGCTCGGCTGCGACATGGTGGCGCTCTCCTTCGTCCGGGACGCGGCCGACGTGCGCGACGTGCACCGGGTGATGGACGAGGTGGGCCGCCGGGTGCCGGTCATCGCCAAGGTCGAGAAGCCGCAGGCCGTGGAGAACATGGAGGAGGTCGTGGCGGCCTTCGACGGCGTGATGGTGGCCCGTGGCGACCTCGCCGTCGAGTACCCGCTCGAGAAGGTCCCGATGGTGCAGAAGCGGCTCATCGAGCTGTGCCGCCGCAACGCCAAACCGGTGATCGTCGCGACCCAGATGATGGAGTCGATGATCAACTCCTCGCGGCCGACCCGCGCCGAGGCGTCCGACGTGGCCAACGCCATCCTGGACGGCGCCGACGCGGTGATGCTCTCCGCCGAGTCCTCGGTCGGCAAGTACCCGATCGAGACGGTCAAGACCATGTCGAAGATCGTCCAGGCGGCCGAGCAGGAGCTGCTCTCCCGGGGCCTCCAGCCGCTGGTGCCGGGCAAGAAGCCGCGCACCCAGGGCGGTTCCGTGGCCCGCGCGGCCTGCGAGATCGCCGACTTCCTGGGCGCCAAGTCGCTGGTGGCGTTCACCAAGTCCGGTGACACCGCGCGCCGTCTGTGCCGCTACCGCGCCCAGCAGCCGATCCTGGCCTTCACCACCGACGCCGCCACCCGCAACCAGCTCACCCTGAGCTGGGGCGTGGAGACCTTCGTGGTGCCGCACGTGAACAACACGGACGCGATGGTGGACCTCGTGGACGCCGAGCTGCTCAAGCTCCAGCGGTACAACGAGGGCGACACCATGATCATCACGGCGGGTTCGCCCCCCGGCGTGCCCGGCACCACCAACATGGTGCGGGTGCACCACCTCGGTGGCGACAACGGCTGACGGCGGCTGACGAGGCCGTACCCCGTACGCCCATACGCCTGCACGAAGGGGGCCCCCCCTGCGGGGGGTGGGCGCCCTTCGCCGTCTCCGGGGTCACCGGGCCGTGTTGTACAGCCGCATGCCGGGGACGTGGAGCGTGCCGCCGAACTGGCCGGCCTGGATCACCTTGGCGTCGGTGAAGACGGCCAGGGGGATGTTCAGCGGGGGCGGGGTCCGCGGGCTGAACGTCACCGGGAGGAAGCCGAAGAGCTTGCCGGAGATCTCCTCGGTGTACATGGTGACCGTGCCGCCGCGGATGGTGGACTTCGAACCCGCCCTCGCCCGCACATGGCCGGTGGTGCCCAGCGGGCCCTCCACCGACTGGTGCAGATCGACGATGTCGGTCTCCTCGGCGGTGAACTTGAGCACCTTCTTCACCCGGCCGCTCCAGGTTTTCACCTCGACGATGCCGTGGTAGTCCAGGCCGCGCAGGGTGAGGGTGGAACTCTCCAGCCGCCAGGGGGCGTCCGGCAGCAGCGGGGCGCCGGGGTCGAGCTCGGCGTTGGCGAGGGCCTCGGGGTCGGGCGTGGGGCAGGGGAACGGCCGCTTGCCGCCGTCCTTGTCGCCGTCCGGCTTCCCGTCCCTGTCGCCGTTCGCCTTCTCGTTCTTCTCGCCGTCCGGCTTCTCGTTCTTCCGGTCGGCCTTCCCGTCGCCCGGCCTGCCGGCCGCCGCGCCGTCCGGCGGCTTCGGTACGTCCTTGATGTCCTCGGGCCGCACTCCGGCCTTCTCGGCGGCCTCCCGGACCGTCCGCGCGGCCTTCTCTCCGTCGGCGCCTGCGGTGCCGCCGGCGCCACCGGACGGGCCCGGGGCGGGGGTGGCCGGCCGCGCGCCCGGCGTGCCGGTGCCCGGGGAC
>NZ_JBPQTV010000482.1:0-3578 GCF_051386515.1 Streptomyces sp. URMC 123
ACTCCGTACGCGCCGGGGCGCGAGCCGCCTGCCGCGCTCCGGCGCGTACGGAGTCGGGGCGGGCCGTACGGGGTCGGCGAGCGGGTTGGGCCGCGCGGGGCCGGCCGGGGCGGTCAGGACCAGACGGCGAGGTCCACCGCGTTGCCCTCGGCGTCCCGCCGGACCTCCAGCATGCCGACGACCGCGGGCCGGTTGACGCGCCCGTAGACGTGCGGGAACAGGGTGCCGGGGGCCGCCCCGGGCGGGGGCTCGGGGTCCGCCCCCTCCCAGCGCACCGGGGCGTCCAGCAGGTTCTCGTCGATCATCAGCACCATCAGCGGGCCGACGGTGTCCCGGTAGAACCGGTTGGCGACGGCGAGCGCGGTGGCCTCGTCGGGCGAGCAGTGCACGAAGCCCTCCTCGGCGAGCGCGGGCGGCGCGTACGGGCGGTCCGGCACGGCGAGCCAGTCGTCCAGCGGTACGACATGGAAGATCATGCGAAACGTTCTACCGGACCGGGCGCCGCCGGGCGCCCCGACCACGCAGATCACCCCGGACCGAGGGCGTTCCGGTGGGCCGACGGGAGCCCCGCGTATTGCCCGCCGCCCGGAGCACCGCGATCGACAGGAGCGAATAGCATGAGTGAGGCGTCGTTCGAGACGGCCGCAGCGCAGGCGCTGCAGGGCGCTGCGATGAGCGTGAGGTTTCTCGTCACCGTCGCCGCCGCTGTGCGGGAGCGTCACGATGAGGCGGCGGCACGGGATGCCGGCCGGGAGGCGGCGAGGGTCGAGCAGCTGCGGCAGCTGATCGGGCCCGCTCAGGAGGTGGAGGCGCATTACGGTCGCATGGTTGCCGAGCAGGTCACCAATCCCGATATCCGGGAGGCGCTGCTCCGCTCTGCCGCAGGCGGTGACCTCCGGCGCGGCCAACAGCCGCTCCACGACCACCAGCGCGCCTCCGGCAGCGGCGACTGGTCGCCCGTCATCGGCCGCGGCTCGCATCCAGGCGACGCCCGCTCCCGCCGAGCGGGCCCAGCACGGCCACCGCCGCCGATACGCCACCGGAAGGGACAAACTGCCATGACCACACCACCGGTGCCCGTGCACCCGGCACACGCAGGCACCCCGCGCCCCGAACGGCCCACCCCCATCAAGGCCGTCGACGAGGGCGCACTCCACAAACCGTCGAGCGGCCCGGCCCGTGACCGCCCTGTGGCCCCCGGGCACGGCGGCACGGACGCGCTCGAAAGGCCCGTGGACGCCGGATATGCCGAGGCTGAGGCGAAGGCCGCTTGGGGGCTGGCGGAGCTGGCCCGTGGCCGCGCGGAGGAACACGCCGAGCGTGGCGACCTTCCCTCCGCCGAGGCCGCGGCCCTGGAGGGCGTGGAGCTGGAGCCGCCGAGTGTGAGCGCAGTGCCGGGCAGTCGCGGGCCGAGGCGGCCAACAGCTACTCGGTGACCGCACCGAACGGCCCGGCTGCGGCCCGGGCGAGACGGGGCGGTGCTCGCCCTGTTGCGGCGCCGCGCACGACAAGGGCGGTCAAAAGCCCGGCCGGCCCGCGCCGGATGCCCTGACCCCGCCCCTCCACCCGTGTCAGGCGTGCCCGCTTCCCGGGGGTGGCAGTGGCTCGACCGGTGGTTGGGGCAGGACGGTGTGCTGGGGGCGTTCGGGGTGGGTCATGCAGGCGGCGAAGGGGCCGGAGGGGCTGCGCAGGTAGGCCATGCAGGGGTCGAGGTGGTCGCGGTGCCAGATGCTGGGGCCGGTGTAGCCCCCGGCTTCGGGGGTGGTCAGTTCCTGCCAGGCCAGCCAGAGGGCGTGCAGGCGGGCGACGGCCTGGGGGTGTTCGAACCAGCGTGCGCACCAGGGTGCGGCCGCGGAGACCTCGGTGAGGTAGCAGCCGGCCAGGACGTATTCCACCCAAAGGGCGAGGGCGGCGAGTTCCGCGTCGTGGGTGTCGCCGTCGAGTTTGAGGATCAGCGGTGGGGCCGCGGGTTCCTGGCCGGCGAGCGGGCCTTCGGCGTCCTGGGAGAGGGCCGGTGCCGGGTCGCTCATGCGAGGGCTGCCTTCTGTGCGCGTTCGGTGATCGCCTTGGTTTCGGCGGCGGCGGCCGCGGCGAGTTCGGCGGCGTCGGGCTCCGCGTACCAGGGGCGGAGCTTGACCATGGCCACGGGGATGCCGGTGGCCAGCAGCAGCGCGCGGCCCTTGGGCATTGCCCGGATCTGGGCCGCTTCCAGGATGCGTTCGCGTTGCCGGGAGGTGCTGGTGCTGCGGCCGCTGGAGCTGTGGGAGACGGAGATTTCCTTGACCTTGTGCTCGCCGACGAGGCGGGAGACCTTCTCGACGAAGTCGGCGTCGTCCAGGCCGGCGCCGAGGAGCTTGACGGTGGAGGCGGACCACAGGGCGTCCATGCCGGCCTCGCCCCACACCCGTACGCCCTGCCGGTAGGACTGCAGGATCGTGACGGGGGTGATGCCGCGCGAGCCGAGGTGGGAGTAGAGGTCGGGCAGGTCCTCGATGCGGCAGACGTTGGCGGCCTCGTCGAGGACGGCGCGCAAGGGGGCGTCCAGGCGGCCGCCGGCCTGCTCGGCGGCCTGGACGCCGGCCCGGAAGACGGAGTCCGCGGCGGCCGCGATGACGCCGGCGGCGCTGCCGCCGCCGTCCTTGCTGAGCAGGTAGAGGGTGTCGCGGGAGCTGACGAAGGTGCGCGGGTCGAATTCGGCGCGGTGCTTGTCGGGGGTGACCCAGGCGGCGATCCGGGGGTCGAGGAGGCAGGCGACGCACTGGCGGGCCGTCTCGTAGACGCCGTCGCGGGTCTCGGGGGCGCCGGCCACGGTGGAGGCGAGTTGGTCGGCGAGGGCGGTCATGTGGTTGGCGCGCAGCGCGTTGACGGGGGCGCGGTCGGCCGGGGTGGACAGCCACGCCAGTACGTCGGTGACAGTGCCGCCGTTGAGGGCGGCGGCGTGGAAGAGCGCGGTGAGGGTGTTGAGGGCGGCGTTCATCCAGAAGTCGCGGCGGGCGGAGCTGTCGTTGCCCGCCGCGACGAAGTGCGTGGCGAGCCGGCGGGCCCCTTCGATGGTGCGGGCGGAGGCGAGCATGTCCCACCAGAGCTCGCGCTCGGTGTGGGCGACGCCCTGTGGGTCGAGGGCCCAGGCGGTGCCGACGCGGGAGCGGGCTTTGCGGGTGATGGCGTAGACGTCGGCTTTGTTGGAGGTCAGGAGGGCGGCGCCGGGCGCTTCCAGCACGGTGGGGGTGGCCAGGGCGGTGGACTTTCCGGCCCGGGGGGCCATGAGGGCCAGATAGACGTCCTCGTCGGAGCCTCGCAGTTCGGGGCCGCGAGGCTCGAGGTCGCCGAGCAGGACACCCCGTTCGCGGGCCTGGAGGGCTGGCCGGTCCTTGAGTGAGGGGCGCAGCGCGCGGGCGCGCTGTTCGGCCTGCTTGGGTGCGAGGGAGGCCACCTCCCGCTGCCCGGCGAGCCCGCCGGGCCGGGCGGAGCGCCGCAGGACCCACACGGCGGTGGTGGTCACGGCCGCGGCAAATACCTGATCAAGATCGGCACACGGGCCGGCACGCCGGTCCGGCTGGAGCTGACCGACACCGAGA
>NZ_JBPQTV010000483.1:0-3568 GCF_051386515.1 Streptomyces sp. URMC 123
GCGGGGCGGTTGCGGTCGGTGCCGTGGGGGTGGCCGCGGCGGTCAGCTTGAGGGTGACCCGGTTCTGCAGGGGGCCGGGGGCGGCCCAGCCGGAGAGCAGACCGGCGTACGGGCTGCCGAAGGGCACGGTCGACAGGGCCTGTTGCTGGCGGGTGCCGGGCGGCATGGTCGCGGTGACCCGTACGCCACTGGGCGCCTGCACGGTGACGGTGTCGCCGATGCGGTAGGCGGTGACCTGGCCGCTCGCGACCGCCGCGGCCCAGGCCGCCCGCCGCTGCAGTTCGGTGCCGATGTCGCGCATCCGCTGGTTGACCACCGGGGTGTCGGCGGCGAACAGGGCGCGGTAGTCGGCGAGGAGCCGCTCCAGGACGGGGTAGGCGATCCGGTCCTCGGCCAGGTTCGACTGGTGGATGAAGTGCGGCCGGGGGTCGTTGGAGACCGCGTGGCCGAGGGCGATCCGGGCCTCCAGCGGCACGATGTACGAGCGGTAGCCGGTCGCCGGGTCCAGCGGGGCGGGCAGACAGGTGGTGTTGGCGGCGCTCTCGCAGAGCCCGCTGCCGCCGTTGGCGCGCCGGGCGTAGATCCAGTTGTACTCGTCCACCTGCTCGGCCTCGCGGCCGGCGTTGTAGAAGACGTTCATCGGGAAGCGGGGCACGGTCAGGGCGGGGCCGAGCCGGCGCTGCCCGGGCTCGCGGGAGGTGTCGCTGGCGATCCAGCTCACCCCCGTGTCGGTGAGGGACGGCGCCAGGTTCGGGTTGTCGTCCGGCTGCTGCGGCAGGGTGCGCAGGCCGGAGTGCTCGCCGGTGACGAGCTCCTTGGCGTCGACGGGGAGCTGCTTGCCGGTGGCCCAGGTGTGGTTGTCGCGGATCTCCGCGGTGATGGTCGCCCGGTCGACCCACAGGACGTTGCCGGCCGCGTCGCGGGCGCAGCGCCAGGGCACGACCGTGACGTCCTGCACACAGCCGAGATAGGGGTGGGTGTAGGTGTGGTTGACCCAGCGGTAGGCGGCCCGGTCGGCGATCAGCCGGTCGGCCAGCGGGTCGCTGCCGCCGTTCTCCCGCTTGTGGAGCTCGCTGCCGCCGCCGTTGTAGACCATGTCCAGGGTCAGGCCGTTGGTCCGCGACCAGGACGCGGCGTACGCGGCGTCGGCCGCCGTCATCCGGATGGGGCTGATGGGCAGCGGGCCGCCGGCCGGGTCGCAGTCCACGTCGCCGGGGGTGCAGTTGTGCTCGCTGTTCCAGCGGGCGTCGGCGCCCAGGACGTCGTCGATGTGGACGGCGAAGTGGTTGCGGTCGGCGCCCAGGTGGATGCCCTGGGTCAGCCACGCGACGATGCCCCTGGCCAGCAGCCGGAACTGCTGCTGGTGCCGGTTGTAGACGAAGGTGACGACCAGCTCCCGGCGGCCGTCGTGGGCGTACTCGCCGATCAGCGAGCCGCGCGCGGAGCTGCCGGGGATCGGCGCGTCCACGTAGCTGGTGAAGCCGGTGCCGGCGGGCGGGGCGGCGAGCGGGGTCGCGAGATAGCCGTAGCTCTCCGCGACCTCGGCGGAGTTGTCCTCGAAGGGCACCGGGCCGCGCAGATAGCCGAAGGGGCCCGCGGTGCCGGCCGCCGTCACCGCGGCACCGAAGCCGTCCAGGGGGCCGATGTGGCCCGGGTCCTGGGCGTGGTTGAGGCCCACCTCGGGCCGGGCGTAGGTGTAGGCGTCGACCTGTCGGACGCCGAAGGTCTTCTCGTACGCGGCGAGCGCGGCCATCTCGGGGGAGCCGGCGCCGAAGGGGTTGTCGTTGGGCAGCACCACCCCCTGGTACTTGGCCCGGGGCCGGCCGTCGACGGTGTCCCCGAGGAACGCCGCGTCGATGCGCGGGCGTCCGCCGTCGCGCAGATCGACGGTGGTGTACGGGGTGCCCGCGGTGTCGAGCTGCGCGGCGATGGCCGCCACGGCGGGGCCGCCGTCGTCGACGACCAGCACTCTCAGGTCGACTCTCGGGATCACGGCGGCGGTGCCGACGCCACTGGCGGTCGACAGTGGGATCAACAGGGCCACGGCGGCGCACAGGGCCGCGGAACGGGTCGTCCAACCCATGACTGATGTCCTCCCCCGGGGCGGGCGGCCTTCGCAGGCACCACGTACTCCCGCTGTTGCTGTGCTGATGGGTGACGGGGGCGCGCCGGGCGTGGGCGCGGGCGCGGCCGTGGGCACGGGCACGCCGGCGCTCCGCACGGCGTGCCGGTGGTGATGTCACTTCTTGACGGAAGATGTTCTGACGCGATGAAAGGTGAAAAGGGAAGGCGGGAGTAATTCGAGGGCACCTGCTCCCGACTGCCGCAGAACAGTGTGGGCCATGGCGGGCGGGCATGGAGGGAAAATGGCCAAGCCGACCGAAAAACCTCGGGGGAATTCGTTTCGCCGGACCCGAACCTCCCTGTCGCCGCCTCGGAACACCGCTGTGACCTGGGCGTACCATCGATGGAGCGGAGGGCGGTGAAAGGGTGGCGGTGGGCGGTCGAGGGGGCGCGCGAAGGATCGAATCCGCGCCTTCGCGGGCGAAATGCGGGATTCCGTGTCCACCCCCGCGCAATTCACGTCAAAAGCCCGGGGGCGGGGGACTTCGCGTCCACGATCGGTATTCAGAAGTTCGAACAACGGTTTCGTCGGGCGGTTCGCCCCGTGGCGCGGCGCTTTTCGCCGCCACTCGTGGACTCTGCGTGTTCAGCTGGCGACGGTACGTGACCGGGCGGGGGTCACTCCTTGACCGCGCCCGCCAGCATGCCGCGGACCACGGTGCGCTGGAGGGCGGCGTAGGCGACGAGCACGGGCAGCGCGACGAGCACCGCCGCCGCGGCCGTGACCCCCGGGTCGCTGTTGCGCCGGTCGCCGGCGAAGAAGGAGAGCGCCACCGGCGCCGTCTGCACCCGCGGGTCGGCGGGCACCAGGACCAGGGCCAGCAGGAATTCGTTCCACGCGTACAGGAACAGCAGCGCCGACAGGGAGGCGACGGCCGGCAGCGTCACCGGCAGCAGCACCGAGCGCAGCGTCCGCAGCGGTGACGCCCCGTCGATCTCGGCGGCCTCGCGCAGCGACGGCGGCAGCGCGCCGAAGGCCGCCCGCATCCAGAAGGTGCCCAGCGCCAGCGACAGACCGACCTGCGGCAGGATCAGCGCCGCGTAGCTGTTGAGCAGGCCCCACTCCCTCATCTGGTAGTAGAGCGGAATGACCGTCACCTCGTAGGGCAGCACCAGCCCGATCAGCAGCACGCCCAGCAGCGCCCGGCGCAGCGGGAAGACCAGGCAGGCGAAGGCGTACCCGGCGGGAACCGCCACCAGCAGCGACAGCAGCACCACGGCCGCGGCCACCAGCAGGCTGGACAGCAGGGCGTGCGACAGCAGACCGCGCTCCCAGGCCGTGGTGAAGTTGCCGAGGTGCACCCCGTCGGGGATCGAGAAGCCGCTGACCCGGGCGCCGGGCTCGTGCAGGGCCACCAGCAGGATCTGCGCGAAGGGGTAGAGCGCTGTCAGGGAGGCCACCACCAGCAGGGCGTGTCCCGCCGCGCCCTCGGCCCGCCCGCCC
>NZ_JBPQTV010000484.1:0-3545 GCF_051386515.1 Streptomyces sp. URMC 123
GGGCCGCGAGTCCGTGCGACCGGATCGCGCGTCGGGGGGCCTGGGCCGGGTGGGGTGGGCGTCGCTGGTGCCGGGCTTGCGGGTCATCGCCGCCTCCTGAGCAGCCGGTACGGACTGTCAACAGTTGTTGGTCAACGCTTGTTGACAACGGTAGGTCGGCGGCTCTGGGAAGTCAACAGGTGTTGGCCTACACTCGTTGACATGGACGCCTCCGCTCTGCGCCCCTCTTCCGGTCCGGCCGACGAGCCCGCCGACCCGGCGGGGCCCGCTCCCCGCCCGCGCCGCTCCGACGCCACGCGCGCCGCGATCCTCGAGGCCGCCCGCGAGCGCTTCGCCGGCGACGGCTACGAACGCGCCACGATCCGGGCCATCGCCAAGGACGCGGGCGTCGACCCGTCGATGGTGATGCGCTACTACGGCAACAAGGAGGGCCTGTTCGCCGCGGCCTCGCACATCGACCTGCGGCTGCCCGACCTGGCCGCCGTGCCCCGCGAACGGCTCGGCGAGGTGCTCGTCCACCACTTCATGAACCGCTGGGAGGCGGACGACGTGCTGACCGCGCTGCTGCGGGTGGCCGTCACGAACCCCGCGGGCGCGGAGCGAGTGCGGACGATCCTGCGGGAGCGGCTGGCGCCGGTGGTCGCGGAGGTCTGCCCCGACCCCGCCGAGGCGGCGACGCGCGCGATGCTCGCCTCGACGCAGATCATCGGCATGGCCCTGCACCGGTATGTCCTGCGGATGCCGCCGGCGGTGGAGCTCTCCCGAGCGGAGGTCGTCGCCTGGCTGGCCCCCACGGTGCAGCGCTACCTCACGGCGGAACGCCCCTGAGCGACGGTGTCGCTCCGCGCCCGGGCCCGGTTCACCGGCAGGGGAGGGCCCACCCCCCGATGCGGAGGCCGGCGCCCGGCGCCGGTGAGGGCGCCGCTTCGAGGGCGTCGGCGACGTACGTGAGCAGGCTCGTGACACTCGGCCACGCCGGGGAGTCGGCGTGGCCGGTGCGGGTGTGGCGCACGACGCATCCGTGGAGGGGGCCGGGGCGCAGATCGATGAAGAGGCCGCCCCCTCCGGCGTCCCCCGCGATGGGCAGCCACTGGGGGAGCCAGACGGCTGCCGCTTCGTGCGGGTACAGCGTGCCGGCCGGTTCTCCGCCGCACCGTGCGAGAAACGCGTCCAGCTGATCGGCCATCGGGGAGGGAGCGGTCTCGCGTGCGACGCGCCGGTACAGGGCGGCGAGATCGAGGGCCTTGGCCACGGGATATGGGTCGTAGCGTTCCGGCAGGAGATGGCCGGGGTGGCGCGCGCCGGACGGCGGTTCGGGGGAGACGCCGTTGGCCCGGCGCCACCACGTCACCAGATCACCGGGGAGGGTGGCGCCCGTGTCCTGCTCCGCCCGGCGAAGCTCCGCGTCGCTCGCGGGCGGATTGAGGCGTGCCCGATAGCCCGGAGCGTGACGCCGCAACCACGCGTCGATGCGCCGCCAGGCGGCCGAGACCTCGGGTTCGGGCACGGTGCGGGGCTCCTCGGGGCCGAACAGCCGCTTCCGGCGCAGTGGATCTGTCGGCCTCCGCGGTGCGGTGGGTCAGGGCCAGACCAGGCAGTACGGCTGGTGGCCCGCCTCGTGGAGGCGGTGGGAGAAGTCCTGCCACTCGTGCAGGAGCTGATAGACGTTGAACGCGTCCCGGGGGCCGCCGCGGTCCGGGACCGTGGACCAGATGAACGCCGCCGCGCCCACCGTCTCCTCGCCCACGCCGCGCAGGGGGTCGACGACCGTCATGGGCAGCTTCACCACGGCGTAGTCGGGGTGCAGCACCACGAGCTCCAGGGGCGGCACCTTGTGCAGGGGTATGCCCTCGATGCCCGTGAGCACCATCGCCGCCATCGTCTCCGGCTTGATCTTGGTGAACATCCCGCCCATGCCCAGCTCGTCGCCGCCGAGCTCCTCCGGGCGCATGGAAATGGGGACCCGGGCCGCCGTCGCCCCGTCGGGCGCGCCGAAGTACTTGTAGGTCACCCCCACCCGGCCACCCCTGCTCCCACCACTGTCGGCATTCCGCCGATGACGTCCGCGCCTGGCCTCGCCGTGGGGAACCCCGGCGCGCTCCGGACCCCGGTCGCCGGTCCCCTCGCCCAGTTCGCCACCGCGCTGCATATCTCCACCCGACTGCTTTTCTAGGCAGCACAGCCCCCGCCGCGCAACCCGATCATCGTCTCAGAGACATCCCCAGTGAGCCGGGTGCGAAACGCCCGGCCGGGGGACCCCATGAGCCCGCGCCGCGATGGCTTGTGTGAGCTGTCCCAACGAGGCCCAGTCTCGCAGACCCAAGGGGGGCGGCGCCCGGTCGAGGGGAAGGAGATTCCACCCTGTCGCACACCGTCGGGTGATGTCCCTCCCCGCACGGACAACGGAGGGCTGTGCTCCAGTTACGGAGTGTATTGACAGTGCTCTCGTACGCCTGTTTGGATGATCTCGTTATGTCGGGCGCGAGGGCCGGTGGTTACGCCCGCGCTTCCGGCGCGAATCCCGGCGCGCCGTTTTCCCGTCCTTTCCGAGCAGATGGCGCGCGTCATGGTTCTGCACTTCTCCCGCTGTTCCTATCGCTATGGCCGGCGCGCCCCCGTTCTCGACGGTGTCGATATGGAGATGGCCGGTCGCTGCACCGTGTTGCTGGGGCCGAATGGCGCCGGTAAATCGACCCTGATGGGCATTGCCGCGTCCTGGCTCGCGCCGACCGAGGGCGCCGTGTCCTGGGACGGGCTGTCGCCGCGGCGCCGGGCGGACCGGAAGGCGTACCGGGCGGCGGTGGGCTGGCTGCCGCAGGACGTCACGCCCATGCCCGGCCTCACGGTGCGGGAGAACGTGGCGTACGCCGGCTGGCTCAAGGGAATGTCGCGGCGTTCCGCGTGGGACGCGTCGCGCGCCGCGCTCGACACCGTCCGATTGGGGCAACTGGCCGACCGCAAAGGCCATCAACTCTCCGGCGGTCAGCTCCGCCGCATGGGAATCGCCGGGGCGCTCGTCCATCGAAGCCGCCTTCTTCTGCTGGACGAGCCCACCGCCGGGCTGGACCCGTCGCAGCGGAAGGTGTTCCGGGATCTGCTGCTGGATCTCACCGACGGCCGCGGGGACGACCTCACGGAGGGCCGTAAGGGCGCCGTACGGATCGTCGTCTCCACGCATCAGACGGAAGATCTGCACGATGTGTACGACGACGTCGTGGTGCTCGACCGCGGTCGGGTGCGCTATCAGGGGCCGGCGCGGGAATTCCTCGCGCACGCCCGCGCCGACACGTCCCCGGAACGCCGGGCCGAAAGCGCTTACGCCCGGCTCATTTCCCGGGAGGCGTGAGAAATGCGCTGGCGTGTGATCTGGCGGGCCTCCGCGGCGACGTGGGCCGCGGTGGGCCTCGGGCTTTTTCTCTCGCTTCTCCTCAATGACACCCTGACGTCCTCGACCGCCCACGGCTACTGGCCCGCCGTGGCCGGCACCGCGAGCCTCGCGCTGACCTTCGTCACGCCCGCCTGTTCCGGGGCGGGCGCGTGGGAGG
>NZ_JBPQTV010000485.1:0-3520 GCF_051386515.1 Streptomyces sp. URMC 123
GTCCCACGCCCCGCGCGCCGGTGCCGGCGCTCGCCGGTACGGAGGCGGGGCGTGGGACGCGGGGGGTGCCGGCGGCTCCGGCGGTACGCGCGGTTCCGGCACCCCGGAGGCCGCCGGTGCTCCCGGTGCCCCCGGCGTCGCGGGCGGCACGGCTCCTGCGGTGGGCGTGGGCCGCCCTGTGCGCGCGGTGCGTGCGGTCCTCCAGCCAGCTGTCGCAGTCCGGCGTCAGGGCTATCGCCGACGGAGCCGGCACGTCCAGGCGCTCCGCGAGATCCCTGACCAGGCGATACAGCTCCGGAGCGGTCTCCTCCGGGATCGGCACGGTCGGGCTGACCGCCGGCCTGGCCCTTACGAGGACCGCCGTCACGACGGAGGCGAGGAGCAGGGCGAGGGCCGCGGCCGCCAGGCTCGCCCAGCGCACCACGTCCCAGCCGGGCGCGGTGAGCCGGCCGGTCGCCGCGGCCACGTACAGGATCACCGCGATCGCCGCCGGCAACAGGGCCGCGGCCAGCGCGGTGCTGCGGATGCGCAGGACCGCGAGGGCTCGGGAGCGCGCGAAGTGCGTGCCTGCCTCCGCACCGGCCGGGTGGGACACGATCGAAGTTCACCCCCTGCTGAGTCGCTCGCCGCGGTGGTGGCCGCTGATGCCCGGCGCCGCACCGGTGTTCGACGCATGTCGGCGCCGCCGCCGGCGCCGGCGTCCGTCATCCCCACTGTGGCACCGGCGCATCCAACCGCAATGCCGGTGGGCCAGTTGCCGGACGCACTGGCCGCACACTAGTTGGGGGCGGGGCGGGCGTCAGCCGGATGAGGCAGCGGTCACCCGATGGGGGTGGGGTGGCCCTCACTTCCGCGTGAGGGCCCCTTCGGCCGGCTCGACGTCGGTCGGATCGGCTTCGGCCGGCTCGACGTCGCTCGGATCGGCTTCGGCCGGCTCGACGTCGCTCGGATCAATGTCGGTCAGATCGACGCGGCGATGTCGCGGCGGTGGTGGCCGCCGTCCAGCCGCACCCGGCTCACCGCCGCGTACACCCGCTCGCGCGCCTGGGCGACCGTCTCCCCCGTCGCGACGACGGACAGCACCCGCCCGCCCGCGCTGACGACCTCGCCGGACTCCCGCCGTGCCGTGCCCGCGTGCAGCACGTACGCGTGCGGCTCCGCCTCGGAGACCTCGTCGAGCCCCTCGATCGGGTCGCCCGTGCGCGGCGTCCCCGGGTAGTTGTGCGAGGCGATCACGACGGTGACGGCGGCGCCGTCGCTCCAGCGCAGCGGCGGGAACGTGGCGAGGGTGCCGTTCGCGGCGGCGAGCAGCAGCCCGGAGAGGGGCGTCCTGAGGCGGGCGAGGACGACCTGCGTCTCGGGGTCGCCGAAGCGCGCGTTGAACTCGATGACGCGGACGCCGCGCGAGGTGATGGCGAGGCCCGCGTAGAGAAGGCCGGAGAACGGCGTGCCGCGGCGGCGCAGCTCGTCGACGGTGGGCTGGAGGACGGTGGCCAGCACCTCGTCGACCAGCTTCGGGTCGGCCCAGGGCAGCGGGGAGTACGCGCCCATGCCGCCGGTGTTCGGACCCTCGTCGCCGTCGAGGGCGCGCTTGAAGTCCTGGGCGGGCTGGAGCGGCACGACGGTCTCGCCGTCGGTGACGGCGAAGAGGGAGACCTCGGGGCCGTCGAGGTACTCCTCGATGACGACCTGGTCGCAGGCGAGCGCGTGCTCCCGCGCGACCTGCAGGTCCTCGGTGACGACGACGCCCTTGCCCGCGGCGAGGCCGTCGTCCTTGACGACGTAGGGCGCGCCGAAGGCGTCGAGGGCCTCGTCGATCTCCTCGGGCGTGGTGCAGACGTAGGAGCGGGCGGTGGGGACGCCGGCGGTGGCCATGACGTCCTTGGCGAACGCCTTGGAGCCCTCCAGCCGGGCGGCCTCCGCGGAGGGGCCGAAGACGGGGATGCCGCGCTCGCGCACGGCGTCGGCGACCCCGGCGACCAGCGGGGCCTCCGGCCCGACGACGACGAGGCCGGCGCCGAGGGAGGAGGCCAGGTCGGCGACCGCCGCGCCGTCCAGCGCGTCTACCGGGTGCAGCTCCGCGACCTCGGCGATCCCGGCGTTGCCGGGGGCGCAGTGCAGCGCGGTGACGTCGGGATCGAGGGAGAGTGAGCGGCACAGGGCGTGTTCGCGGGCGCCGCCGCCGATGACGAGGACCTTCACCCGGCTCAGGGTAGTGGCCGGGGCGCGCGGCGGGCCCGGCGACCCCGGGGACCGCGCCGACGCTCCTGGCGGCGGGGGCGGGGCCTCACTCCTTGGAGTGAGCTCCGGTGGTGTTCTGCGCCTGATCACGCAATACTTCCGGGCGGATTTCCGGAATTCCGGGGCCTGCCGCCATCCGTTCGGCGGTAGGAAGAGGGCTGCGCCTCGGGCGCCGTACGCCACGGAGCCCGAGGGCGGGGCTTCTCCGGGCGTGCGTATCAGCGGTATCAGCGGTGCGAGAGGTCCAGAGGAGCACACGGGTGAGTCAGCCGGAGATGCAGCCCGAGGGACCTCCTCGGGGGGATGCTCGAGGGGATGTGCGGGGGGACGTGGGTCGTCGGCAGGGGGATCTGCTGGGCCGCCCCTTCCCGCTCGGGGACTGGGGGGAGCCCGCGGAGCGGCTCGGTGAGCTGTACCGCTGGGTGGAGGGCCGGGCGCTGCGCACGGTCGACTGGTATCTGGAGCGCCGGCACGCCAAGCGGCGCGCCGCCCGGGTGCTGCGGCTGGTGGCGGCGGGCTCGACGGTGCTGGGGCTGGCGCTGCCGCTGCTCGATCTGTCCGGGGTGATCGACTCGGGCACCGGCTGGGGCTATCTTGCGCTGCTGCTGGCGGCGGCCTGCGCGGGCAGCGACCGGTTCTTCGGGCTGACCTCGGGCTGGATGCGCGACGTGGCGACGGCGCAGGCGGTGCAGCGGCGGCTGGAGCAGCTCCAGTTCGACTGGGCGTCGGAGAGCGTGCGCGAGGTGCTCGGCCCGACGGAGGGCACGGCGAGCGAGGCCGCGGAGCGGTGCCTGCTGGTGCTGCGCCGGTTCGCGGAGGACGTGTCGGAGCTGGTGCGGGCGGAGACCGCGGACTGGATGGTGGAGTTCCGGGCGCGCTCGGGGCCGCTGCGCACCCAGTCGATGGCGCACTGGGGGCAGCCGCACCGGGCCGACGCCAACGGGCAGTCGGCGAGCCGCTTTCCGCTGCCGCCCGGGACGCGGCCGAACATGCCGCGGCAGCGGCCGCCGGAAGCGCCCCGCTGACGTCGTTCGTCCCGATCGGCCCGGCTGAGGACGGTCGTTCCGATCGGCCGGCGGCCGGCGGTGGGTCCGCCCGCCGGCCGTCAGCTGAAGACGATCATTGAGCCCTGGCCGAGGCTGCGGGTGACGGCCGCGTGCAGCCCGAGCCAGACATGGCGCTCGCGCGCGTACGGGCTGTCGTCGTAGCCGGCGGTGACGGCCGGCTCCTCCCGCGCGGCCCACCGCGCTGGAGGAGCCGGCGCGGCGGGCGGGTTGGC
>NZ_JBPQTV010000486.1:0-3463 GCF_051386515.1 Streptomyces sp. URMC 123
GTCAAATGGCGGCTGGCGGAGACCCTGCCCCCCCCCGCCCGGGACGGCTCAGCCGCCCAGCGCCGCGACCTTCTCGACCTGCTTGTCGACCAGCCGCGGCGGCACCGGCACGCTCTTGCGCAGCGCCGGGTCGGCCGCCAGCACCATGATCATGGTGGAGCCCTGCCGGGCCACGACGTAGTTCACGGTCGCCTTGCGGCCCATACCCTGGCCGACCATCTCGATCCCCACGGCCTCGTCACCGGCCCGGACCGGCTTCTTCTTCACGGAGGTGTAGGAGACGGGGCGGCCCATCGTGGTGGCCTCGAAGCCGTCCGCGCAGGTGTCGAGCGCCGAGCGCAGATCGCGCATCGCCTGCCGGGCGTCGGCCGCGGTGTAGGACGTCAGATCGACGGCGTAGGCGCTGCCGGGGGCCGCGCGGTCGCTGACGCTGCGCAGCGCCGACTGCTTGGCGCGGGGGTTGATCCGGTCGCCCACGGCCGCGACGATCGGCTGGCACGCCGGGTCGGCGGCCTTCGCGGACCGGTCGGGCTTGGCGGCGCTCCGGGAGGCGACGAAGCCCGGGAGGTCATCGGTGGCGAACGCCGCGTGGTCGAGCTGCTCCTGGTTCAGCGGCCGGCCGGGCGCCGCCCTGCCGGGGCCCTTGTCCTCGGAGCCGCTCCCGCCGCCGCACGCCGTGGCGAGCAGCAGCAGTCCCAGCGCGGCCCCCGCGGAAAGCGCGTTCCTCTTGGCACGCATGCGTGGTGCTCCTGCCCTGTGGGCGGTCGAAGGGTTCATGGGGGTGCGCGACCCCTGCCCCGGGAGAGGCACGGCGGTGTTCACCCGCCGCGCCCCTCGGGGGGTACGGCCGGTCAGAGCGGGAGGCCGCCGCCGGGCAGGCCGCTGGTGGGCAGGCCCTTGGTCGGCAGGCCGCCGGTCGGCAGCCCCTTGCCGGGCAGGCCGCCGAGCAGCCCACCGAGCGGGTTCTTGCGCTCCTCGGAGGCTCCCTCCTCGCCGGCGGAGAGCGCGTCCGCGCCCGGCAGGGAAGCCGCGGTCAGCGACCGGGTCGTCTCACCGCCCGGCACCAGGCTGCTGATCGTGCTCACCGGCAGCCCGGACAGCGCGTCGGCGGGGCCTGCGGCCGCGGCGGTGCCCGCGGCGGCACCGGCGAAGGCGAGGCCGAGGGCGGCGGCGCCGAGAGTCTTGAGGGTTCCCTGCTTCATGGCAATACGTCCTCGTACTGGGGGGTGGGCGGCCCGGCGACGGGGCCGGCTCTCGCCGGCTCCGCACGGACCGTCACAACGGGGATTCGCAACGTAGTCACGCCATGGCGGGTACCGCAAACACGGCAAAGCGGCCGAGTCGCAGTCGACCCGGCCGCTTCCACGGTTCGTACGATCAGTCGCCCTGACCCTCGGAACCGCTGGTCATGGCCGGTGTGGTGGCCGCCTGGCGGAAGAGCCACTCGGACCGCAGCTCCGCGTACCCCGGCTTGATCACATCGTTGATCATGGCGAGGCGTTCATCGAAAGGAATGAACGCGGACTTCATGGCATTGACGGTGAACCACTGCATGTCGTCCAGGCTGTAGCCGAACGTCCGCACCAGGTGCTCGAACTCCTTGCTCATGCTGGTGCCGCTCATCAGGCGGTTGTCGGTGTTCACCGTCGCCCGGAAGTGCAGCCGGCGCAGCAGCCCGATGGGGTGCTCGGCGTAGCTGCTCGCTGCGCCCGTCTGGAGGTTGGACGTCGGGCACATCTCCAGCGGGATGCGCTTGTCGCGGACGTACGAGGCCAGCCGGCCGAGCTTGACCGAGCCGTCCTCGGCGACCTGGATGTCGTCGATGATCCGCACGCCGTGACCCAGCCGGTCCGCGCCGCACCACTGGAGCGCCTGCCAGATGGAGGGCAGGCCGAACGCCTCACCGGCGTGAATGGTGAAGTGGTTGTTCTCCCGCTTGAGGTACTCGAACGCGTCGAGGTGGCGGGTGGGAGGGAAGCCGGCCTCGGCGCCCGCGATGTCGAAGCCCACGACGCCCAGGTCGCGGTAGCGGTTGGCGAGTTCGGCGATCTCCAGGGCGCGGGCGGCGTGCCGCATGGCGGTGAGCAGCGCGCCGACGCGGATGCGGTGGCCGTTGGCCTTGGCCCGGCGCTCGCCCTCGCGGAAGCCCTCGTTGACGGCCTCGACCACCTCCTCCAGGGAGAGGCCGGCCTCCAGGTGCTGCTCGGGGGCGTAGCGGATCTCGGCGTAGACGACGCCGTCCTCGGCGAGGTCCTCGGCGCACTCGGCCGCGACCCGCACCAGTGCCTCACGGGTCTGCATGACGGCGCAGGTGTGCGCGAAGGTCTCCAGGTAGCGCTCCAGCGAGCCGGAGTCGGCGGCCTCGCGGAACCACACGCCGAGCTTGTCGGCCTCGGTCTCGGGGAGGCCGTCGTAGCCGACCTCACGGGCCAGCTCGATGATGGTGCCGGGGCGCAGGCCGCCGTCGAGGTGGTCGTGCAGCAGCACCTTCGGTGCCCGACGGATCTGGTCCTGGTCGGGAAGATGTGGAGTGTCGCTCGTCATTTCCGCACTCTAACTCCTACGCGCGTAGAGCGTCCCGAACGATATCCAACGGTGACCCATCGGCATGGTGGAGTACACCGGGACTTCTGCCATCGTTCTTGCCATGGCTCAGCAAGCGGTGCCGGAGCGGTGCGCCCGACTGGGGCGCGCGATGGGGTGCGGGGGGCCGGGTGCCGCCGACCGCACGGTCCACGGCGTGGTGCTGTTACTGCCGGGCGCGGCGCGGGAGGGCATGGGCCGGCCGTCGCCCCTGGCCCTCGCCGCCGCCCGGCCGCTGGCCCGCCGGCTGGCCCGGGCCGGCCGCGCCCACGGGCTGGTGGCCCATGTCGTGCACTACCGATATCGCGGCTGGAACGAGCCGGCCGCGCATCCGGTCACGGACGCGCTGCGGGCGGCGGACGAGGTGGTGCGGCGGTACGGCGACGTGCCGGTGTGTCTCGCCGGCCCGGGGCTGGGGGGACGGGCCGCGCTGCGCGCCGCCGGGCACCCGGCCGTCAACTCCGCCCTGGCGCTGGCCCCCCGGCTGCCCGACCCGTCGGCCGGGGACGATCCCGATCCGGTGAAACAGCTCGTCGGGCGCCGGGTGCTCGTGGTGCACGGCACCCAGGACGTGCGGGCCGACCCGGAGCTGTCCTTCCGCTACGCGCAGCGGGCGAAGAAGGTGAACCCGGACGTGTGCCGGTTCGAGGTGCACGCCGACGGGCACGGGCTGCGGCAGTACCGGAGCGAAGTGCTCGCCCTGGCCACGGACTTCGTGCTCGGCGCGCTCTTCGGGCGGGCGGTGTCGCGCCCGCTCGCGGACGCGGTGGCGGCGCCGCCGCCGCTGGGGCTGCGGATGCCGTTGGCCGCGTTCAAGAAGTTCCTCCTCAGCCGCCGCGGCCAGCTGATCCCGCGCTGACGACCGAACGCCGGAGCGGAC
>NZ_JBPQTV010000487.1:0-3403 GCF_051386515.1 Streptomyces sp. URMC 123
CGGGACGCGCCCGTAGTGCTGCGCGCCCTGCTGACCCTGCCGCCCGCCCCGGTGCGCCGCCCCTGGCTGGCACCGGCGCTCCTGTGGGCCGTACTGGCCGCCGCCGTCGCGCTGTACTGGCTGCCGCTGCGCTCCCTCGGCGAGCGGGGGCTGGACCGGATGAACGGTCTCGGCCTGGTCTCCGTCCTGCCCTCCACCACCCTCCTGGGCGGCGCGCTGCTGGTGCTGGCGTTCGCCGGGGCGCTCTGTCTCCCCACCTCCCGGCGGACGCTGCTGACGGCGATCCTGCTGCTCACCGTCGTCTCGCTGCACGCCGTGCCCGCGGTGCTCGAGAGCGAACCCCGGTTCGCCACCGCCTGGCAGCACCTCGGCTTCCTGGACCTCATCGACCGGAGCGGCGCGGCGGCCCCGGAACTGGACGCCCGCTGGAGCTGGCCGGGGTTCTTCGCGCTGGCCGCGTTCGCCGCCGAGGCCTGCGGGGTCTCGGACCTCACCCCCGTACTGCGCTGGTGGCCGACCGTCCTCCAACTGCTGTACCTGGCGCCCCTGGGGCTGCTGCTGAAGTCCGTACGGGCGAGCTGGCGGGCGAAGTGGAGCGCGGCATGGCTGTTCGCGCTGTGCGGCTGGGTCGGGCAGGACTACTTCTCGCCGCAGGCGCTCAACTATCTGTTCTATCTGCTGTTCGTGGCGATCGCCCTGGCGTACTTCCGGGAGCCGCGCCCGCTGGCGCTCCGGCTGCGGCCGGGCGAGGCGGAGGTCGTCCCCACCGGTCCGGGCGACCGGGCGGCGCTGCTCGCCGTACTGATCGCGCTGTTCACCGCCTCCGTGGCCAGCCACCAGCTGACGCCGTTCGTGATGCTCGGGGTGCTGACCGCGCTGGTCCTGATCGGCCGCTCCACCCTGCGGGGGCTGCCCCTGCTGTGCGCGGCGCTGGTGGCCGTGTGGGTCGGGTTCCTCGCCGAGCCGTACTGGTCGGGCCACTTCGACGAACTGTTCGGAGGGCTGGGAGGCGTCGGCGGCAATGTGTCGTCGTCGGTGTCCGGGCGGATCGAGGGCGGCAGCAGCGTCCACAAGCTGGTGCTGTACGCGCGGGTGGCGCTGGCGGCCGCGGTGATCGCCTGGGCGTGCTGGGGCGTGCTGCGGCGGCGCGCCGCCGGGCTGAGCGACCGCGCGCTGCTGGTGCTCACGTTCGTGCCCTTCCTCGCCTTCGGCCTGCAGTCCTACGGCGGCGAGATGGCACTGCGGGTGTTCCTGTTCGCCCTGCCCGGTGCCTGTGTGCTGGGGGGCTTGGCGCTCTTCCCCCGGACGGACACCCTGCGGCGCGGCCTGGGCCCGCTCGCGGCACTGGTGGCGGGGCTGGTGCTGTTCGGCGGCTTTCTCGTCGCCCGCTGGGGCAACGAGCCGTTCGAGCGGGTGCGCCCCGGCGAGGTCGCGGCGATGGAGTACGTCTACGCGCACGACCGGCCCACCGTACGGCTGCTGTGGCCGAGCGACGACCCCGCCGTGAACGTCACCCCGGCGATCCCCTGGGGGGCGCGGGACATGGAGCGGGTGCGGTACGTGCCCACGCTCGCGCCGCGCGACCCGGCGCGGGGCGAGGAGCTGGTGAAGGCGCTGCGCGCGGCCGGCCCGGGGTCCTATCTGATGATCTCCCGGGGCCAGTCGGTGTCCCTGGTGCTCGACTCCGGCTACTCCCCCTCCTGGGAGCGGCGGTTGCTGCGCTCGCTGGACGACAGCGGGCAGGTGCGCCGGGTGCTGTCCAACGGGGACGCCACGCTGTACGCGCTGCGGGAGCCACCGGAGGGCGCGGTGCCGCCGGCGTCGCGGGGGGCCACCGGGCCGAAGGTCACCTGGGACACCTGGTCGGTGTTCGGGGCGGTGGCGGCGGCGGTGCTGCTGGTCCTGCTGGTGGCGCGGGAGACCGTACGGGTGGTCTGCGCGCCCGGCGTGCGGCAGCGGGCCTGGCTCCAGGGGTCGCTCTGGTTCTCGCTGCCGCTGATGGCGGCCGTACTGATGGCGCTGGGGCACCGCTTCTGGACGCTGTCCTGAGGGGGGCCAAGGTGCTCGAAACCGTTCCGAGCCCCGGGAGTCGGCGGGTTCCCGGGGCTCAGGACTGTGCTCGGCTGCGCGCCTGTGCACCTGTGCTCGGCGGCGCGCCCGTGCTCAGAAGTCGCCTGTGCTCAGCGGCGCGCCCAGCGCACCTCGTGGGGCTCCAGGGCGACCGTACGGCCGTCGATCGTGGCGCGGGTCTCGCGGTCCCGGGTGTTCACCAGGAGCAGCGCCGTGTCGTCGGCCAGGGCCCGTACGGCGTCCCCGGCGTCGCTCTCGACGTCGGTGAAGCGCGTGCCGGGCGGAAACTCGTGGGCGAAGCGGCGCAGCAGGTCCATCATCGGCAGTTCGGCGCCGCCGTCCGGCCCCTCCGTGCCCCGCCACAGGCAGCCGGGGCAGGCGCCGGTGCGCTGCTGGGGGTTCCAGTAGAGGGCGGTCGCGGCGCCGCCGCGGGCGATCGCCATCATGCCGGCCGCCTGGGCGGCGAGGCGCCGCCGCTCGGTCCATCCGGAGCGGGCTCCGTCGCCCTCGCCCGGCTCCACGTACCACTCGGCCCACCACAGCGGCAGTCCTGTCCTGTGCCGCACCCACCGGCTCACGTCGGTGAACTTGTCGCTGGCGGCGAACTCGTCGGGCAGCGGCTTGTCGTCGCGGGTGTAGCCGGCGCCGTCGACGACGACGAAGTCGGCGCCCGCCTTGTGCTTGTTCCAGTAGCGCAGGGCGTCCAGGGTGCGCTGGTCCACGGTGCCCCAGGGGCCGCGCAGGGCGGAGGCGTGGAACCGCTGGTCGGGCGGGTGGCTGTCCATGACCAGGTACGGCCCGCCGACGAGGTTGCGCGGGTCGGCCTTCTTCAGCTCCGCGTACACCAGGTTGTACAGCTCGGTGTAGCCCTCGTGGTTCCAGCGGTTGCGCTTCTCGTCGAAGAAGCCCTTGAACTCGTTCCAGACGATGAAGTGGCGGACGTCGGGGTAGCGCCGGGCGACGGTGCCGGCGAGGGCGGCGAAGTCGCGGTAGTGCTCGGGGCGGGGCGCGGCCTCCAGCCGTTTCGGGTCCCAGTCGGTGCGGCCCTCCTGGCCGCCCTTCATCCAGTCCGGCGCGCAGCACAGGGTGATGACGGGGGTGCCGCCGGTGGCCCGGGCCAGGGCGATGCGGCTGTCGAGCCCGGCGAAGTCGTAGCGGCCGGGGGCGGGCTCGGGGTTGTCGGCGCCCCAGCCCATGATGTGCTGGTTCTGGGGCATGGACCGGGCGGAGAGCAGCGCGGCCGCCCGTTCGCGGGCGGCCGGGGGGCCGGAGTCGGCGCTGTACTGGGTGTGGGTCAGGCCCCAGCCGAGGGCGGCGGGCGGCGCGCCGGGGG
>NZ_JBPQTV010000488.1:0-3387 GCF_051386515.1 Streptomyces sp. URMC 123
CCACCGGCGATGGCGCGCTGGCGGTAGAGCTCGGCGTCGAACTCCAGTCCCAGCAGAATGGCCAGATTGGTGATCCACAGCCACACCAGGAAGATGATGACGCCGGCCAGGGTCCCGTACGTCTTGTTGTACGAGGCGAAGTTCGCCACGTACAGCGCGAAGCCGGCGGACGCGGCCATCCAGATCAGCAGGGCGAGGAAACTGCCCGGAGTCACCCAGCGGAAGCCACGCGCCTTGGCGTTGGGCGACGCCCAGTACAGGATCGCGATCATCATGGTGACCAGGAGCACGAGCACCGGCCACTTGGCGATCGTCCACACCGTCATCGCCGTGTCCCCGACGCCCAGCGCGGTGCCGGCCTGCCGGGCCAACCCGCCGGTGAACACCACGATCAGCGCGCTGGCGCAGGCCATGAGCATCAGCACCACGGTCAGGGCCAGCCGCAGCGGCATCACCTTCCACACCGGCCGGCCCTCGGGGATGTCGTAGACGGCGTTGGACGCGCGGATGAAGCCCGCGACATAGCCGGAGGCCGACCACACCGCCGCCAGCAGACCGATCACGGCCAGTACGGAGCCGGTGCCGCCGCTGTCCTGGAGCTGCTTCACGGCGTTGGTCACCACGTCGCGCGCCGGGCCGGGCGCGAGGTTCTGCAGGTTGTCCAGGACGTGCCGGGTGGCCGACTCGCCCGCGACGCCGAGCAGGGAGACGAGCACGAGCAGCGCGGGGAACAGCGACAGCACGCTGTAGTAGGTGAGCGCCGCGGCCCGGTCGGCGAGCTCGTCGTCCTGGAACTCGCCCACGGTCCGCCGCAGCACGGCCCACCAGGACTTCCCGGGCAGCGCGGTCGGCTCGTCCGGGGCGCGCCGCTCCACCTCGGGGTCCGGTCCGGGGCCGCCGCCCTGGTGCTCGCTCTCGTGCCGGTGCCGCAGCTTCGGAATCCGTGCCATACGGCTCGGGTAACCGCCCGCGGCCGCCCGAAACGGACCCGTGGCCCGCCGAAACGAATATGCGTCCGCACAGCTGTGCGATTGATCATTTTTTGGGGAGCCGGGCCTGGTCTAGGCTTCCCCGAAGCGCCGGCCGTCCGGGCCGGCGGGCGAGGAGAGCGACCAGCGATGCCACGAGCGGGACACGCGGCCGTGCCGGACGGCGGTCCGGGGCAGCAGCGGCCGGCGCTCAGCGCGGTGGAGGAAGCGCGGCGACTGGAGGCGGTCCGCCGCTACGACATCCTGGACACCCCGCCCGACGGCGCCTTCGACCGGGTGGCGGCCATGGCCGCCCGCCTGTTCGACGTGCCGGTGGCCTCCGTGACGATCGTGGACGAGGACCGGATCTGGTTCAAGGCCGCGCACGGCCTCGACGGCGTCCGCGAGATCGGCCGCGACCCCGGGCTGTGCGGCTCGGCGATCCTCACCGACGACGCCACCGTGATCCCCGACACCCTCATCGACCCCGTCGCCTCCGGCAACCCCCTGGTCACCGGCCCCCTGGGCGTACGGTTCTACGCCGCCGCGCCCATCGTCACCGCCGACGGCCACCGCCTGGGCACGGTCAACATCCTCGACACCAGGCCGCGGTCGATCAGCAAGGCCGACACCGACACCCTCGCCGACCTCGCCGCGATCGTGCTGGACGAGATGGAGCTGCGCCTCTCCGCGCTGCGCGCCCTCCGCCACGAGCAGGAGCGGCGCAAGGAGCAGGAGGCGGCGCGCGAGCGGGCGGAGAAGGACCGGGCGGCCATCGCCTCGTTCGCCTCCGCCCTCCAGCGGACCCTGCTGCCGCCCTCGCTGCCCAGCGTGCCCGGTCTCGAACTGGCCTGCCACTACGCCACCGCCTCCCCGCGCGACGTGGGCGGCGACTTCTACGACGTCTTCCCGCTGGGCGGCGGCCGGTGGGCGTTCTTCCTGGGCGATGTGTGCGGCAAGGGCGCCGAGGCCGCCGCGGTCACCTCGCTGACCCGCTACACCCTGCGCGCCGCGGCGCTGCTGGACGCGAGCCCCACCGCCGTACTGGAGGCGCTGAACACCGCGCTGCTGCTCGACCCGGCCATCGGCACCCGCTACTGCACCGCCGTCTTCGGCGTGCTGGAGCCGCACGAGGACGGCGGGTTCACCGTGACGGCGGCCACCGGCGGCCACCCGCCGCTCTACCATCTGCGCGCCGGCGACCAGCCCGGGCGGGCGCGGGTGGTGGCGGTGCGGCCGAAGGGCGGCATGCTGGTCGGGGCGTTCGCCGAGGCGTCCTTCGCCTCCGTCACCTTCCGCCTCGCCCCCGGAGAGGGGCTGCTGCTCTACACCGACGGGCTGACCGAGGCCCGCACCGGGGACGGCGCCATGCTGGGCGAGGCCGGGCTGACCGGCTTCCTCGCCGGCCGCTCCCACCCCGTCGGCGCGAACGCGGTCGTCCAGGACACCGTCGCGCTGATCGACGCGCTGCCCCACGGCGTCGAGGACGACGTCGCCCTGCTGGCCCTGTCCGTCCCCGTCCCCGACGCCGTGCCGGACGGCGTCACCGCCGCTGCCCACACCATCGCCCCCGGCGGCGAACAGCCGGAGAGTCGACGCCCGTGAACGAGACCCTTCACCTGACGACCCAGCACACGCGTGGCAGCCT
Organism: Streptomyces sp. URMC 123; assembly: GCF_051386515.1. Lineage (NCBI taxonomy): Bacteria > Bacillati > Actinomycetota > Actinomycetes > Kitasatosporales > Streptomycetaceae > Streptomyces > Streptomyces sp. URMC 123. The sequence continues at coordinate 2,617 of NZ_JBPQTV010000488.1, forward strand.
CGCCGTGGCCGCGCTCGCCGGTGCCCTGGACATCCACACCGCCCCCGAACTGCGCACCGGGGCCCTGGAACTGATCGGTCAGGGACACCGCCATTTGATTCTGGACCTCGGCGCCGTCACCTTCTGCGACTCCTCCGGCTTCAACGCCCTCGTGGGCATTTGGCGCTGCGCCAAGGAGGCCGACGGGTCGCTGATCCTGGCCGCCATTCCGGACCGGGTGGCGAGGCTGATGCACCTCACCGGACTCGACACGTTTCTCACCATTCACGCCACGGCCGCCGACGCCGTGGCCGCGCACTCCAGCGCGCCATAACGCGTCATTCGCCGACGAATCCTCCGGCACGCGCGTACGAGGACGGGCCCCGCCGCCCCTCGGCGACAAGGCCCGTCCCCCCAGCTCTTGCATGCGCTCTTACCGCGCGGATCGGGCTACCAGCGGTACCAGCGGCCCTTGCGGCCCCCGGTGCCGGCCGGCCGGATCACGAATCCGAGCAGCCACACCACGAGCACGACAACGGCGATCCACCAGAGCGCCTTGAGGGCGAATCCGGCCCCGAAAAGAATCAGCGCGAGGAGCAGAACGAGTAGCAGCGGAACCATGATTATCAACCTCCGAGCGGTCTTCTGCCCCACCGCAATGAGGTCATGCACCGCTTTCGCTCCATGAATTTCCCGGGTTTACGGCGAATGGGGGAGGGAATTCGAAAGGCCCCTCGCCGCGCCCCCCGGCCCGTGCTCGCCCGCGCCCTCGGCCCCCGGCCCCTGCGCCCC
>NZ_JBPQTV010000489.1:0-3346 GCF_051386515.1 Streptomyces sp. URMC 123
CTGCGGGCCGCCGCCGGCACCGCCGCCGTGGCCGCCACGACCACCGCGGCCGTCGGCACGGTCATCGGGCTCCCGGCGCAGGCGAGCGCCGCCGAGGCCCCGTACACCGCGCCGGGGAGCGCCCCGCCGGCGACCGCCCCGCACCCCACCCGGCTCACCTTCACCGCCGCCACCAACGGTTCGGCCACCCTCTCCCCCGCCGGCGACCGGCTCGTCGCCGAGGTGCAGCACGTCCTGTGGTCCGTCCCCCGGGCCGGCGGCCGGGCCGTGGCGCTGACGCCGCCAGGGCTGGAGCCGAGCCGCCCGGTGTTCTCGCCCGACGGCTCCCTCCTCGCCCTGTGCGCCTACCGCGACGGCAACTTCCATGTGTGGACCATGCGCCCCGACGGCTCCGACCTGCGCCGCCGCACCGAGGGCCCCTGGGACGACCGCGGCCCGTCCTGGTCCCCGGACGGCACCCGGATCGCCTTCGCCTCCGAGCGCGGCGGCGACCCGGTGACCGGCAGCCCGTACCGGATCTGGGTGCTGGACCTGCGCGACGGCGCCCTGACCCGGCTCACCGGGCTGCCCGGCCAGCAGGGGCCGCTCCAGGGCGGTGCCTGGGAGGACTACGACCCCACCTGGTCGCCCGACGGCCGCACGGTGCTGTTCGTCCGCGCGCGGGCGGAGGGCGGCACCCTGGAGGCCCGCACCATCGCCTCCGTGCCGGCCGACGGGCGGGGCCCGGTGACGGTCGCGCACACCGAGTCCGCGCCCGCCCAGGTGATGACGCCGGCCGTGGCGCCGGACGGCGGGCGGCTGGCGTATCTGCGCACCACCGCGCCGCCGGAGGGGTCCTGCACCCTGGTCGTCGACGGCCGGGCAGTGGCCGTGGACGGCGATGTGGCGCCGGTGCCGCCGCGCTGGACGGGCGACGGCGAGCTGCTGCTGACGGTGGACGGGCAGTTCCGGCTGGTGCGGCCCCAGGCCCCGGCCGAGGGCGGCTCGATCCCCTTCACCGCCTCCCTGCCGCTCGACCGCCCCCGCTACCGCGTCAAGCGCTACGACCTGGACGGCGACCGGGCCCGGCCGGTGCGCGGCGTGCACCTGCCCGCCCTCTCCCCGGACGGCCGGCGCGTCGCCTTCGCGGCGCTCAACGCGCTGTGGCTCGCGGACGTCTCCGGCGGCCGGCCGCCGCGGCGCCTGCTGGCCGTGCCCCCGACCCGCTACGTCCTGGGCCCGGTGTGGGCGCGCGACGGCCGTTCGCTGCTGTACGCCGACGACCGCGACGGGCTGCTGGCGGTGCGCCGCCACGACCTCGCCTCGGGCGCCGAGACGGTGCTCGCGGACGGCGGCCGGGTGTTCCCCGCCCTCTCCCCCGACGGCACCCGGCTGGCCTGTCTGGACCTGACGGGCGCCCTGGTGGTGCGCGACCTGGCCGCGGGCACCGAGCGGGTCCTCGCGGCCCCGATGGCGGGCGGCGGGCTGCCCGGCCGGCCGAGCTGGTCGCCCGACGGCCGCTACCTCGCGCTCTGCGACCGCAACCGGCTCAACCAGCGCTTCCGGGAGGGCTACAACCTCATCCGGGTCGTCGACGCGACGACCGGCGCCGCGCGCACGCACGCCGTCGCCCCGCACACCTCGATCTCCGACCGGTACGACTCCGGGCCGGTCTGGTCGCCCGACGGCCGCTGGATGGCGCTGATCGTGGAGTCGGCGCTGTGGCTGCTGCCGGTGGCCCCGGACGGCACCCCGGCCGGGCCGCCGCGCCGGCTGACCTCGGAGTCGGCCGACCACCCCTCCTGGTCCGGCGACTCCGGGAAGCTGCTCTATCTGTCGGGCACCCGGCTGCGGCTCATCGGGGTCGACGGCGGCGCGGCCCGCACCGTACGGGTGCCGCTGGACTACCGCAGACCCGCGCCGGCCGACAGCGTGGTGCACGCGGGCCGCTTCTGGGACGGCACGGGGGACGACTCCTCGGTGCGCGAGGACGTGGACGTGGTGGTGCGCGGCGGGCGGATCGCGGCGGTCGAGCCGCACCGCGCCGGCCGCGCGGCCCTCCGGCGGGTGGACGCCTCGGCCCGTACGGTCGTGCCCGGCCTGTGGGACGCGCACACCCACCCCTGGCAGAGCACGTACGGCGGCCGACAGACCGTCGCCCAGCTCGCGTACGGCATCACCACGGCCGTGTCCCTGGGCGGCTTCGCCTATGAGCAGGCGCGGGTGCGCGAGGCGGTGGCCTCGGGGGCGCTGGCGGGGCCGCGGCTGCTGTCGTCCGGGGAGCTGCTGGACGGCTCGCGGCCGGCGTACAGCATGGGCCGGGCCCATCGCACCCCGGAGGGGCTGCGCCGCTCCCTGTCCCGGGCGGAGGCGCTGGACTGGGACTTCGTCAAGACGTATGTACGGGCGCCCGGCTGGGTGATGGAGGAGGCGGCGCGGTTCGCGCACGAGCGGCTCGGGGTGCGCTCGGGCAGCCACTTCCTGTCGCCGGGCATTCAGTCCGGGCAGGACCTGACGACACATCTGCAGGCCACGCAGCGGTTGGAGTTCGGTCACGCGACGACGGCGAGCGGCCACGCGTACCAGGACGTGACGGAGATCTACACCGCCGCCGGCGCCGGCTTCTCCCTGATCGCCACGCCGTTCACGGCGTCCCCGCTGATCGGCGCCGACCCGGGGCTGGCGAGCGATCCGCGGGTCACCGCGCTGATGCCGCCGTGGGACGCGGCCCTGGTGCGGCAGCTCGCCGGCCGGCCGCCGACCGCGGGCCAGCTGACCGCGCTCCGCAGGGAGGTCGACGTCTACCGGCGGGTGCTGGCGGGCGGCGGGCTGGTGGCGCTGGGCACGGACGCGCCGATCGTGCCGGTGGGGCTCGCCCTGCACCTGGGGCTGCGGGCGCTGCGCGGCCACGGGTTCAGCGCGGCCGAGGCCCTGCGCACGGCGACCGTCATGCCGGCGCGCGTCTTCGGGGCCGAGCGCGACCTGGGCACGCTGGAGCCGGGCCGGCTCGCGGACATGACGGTGGTGGACGGGGACCCGTTCGAGGACTTCGACTCGCTCGTCCGCACGGTGGCCGTACTGCGGGGCGGGACGGTGTTCGAGCAGGCAGAACTGATCGAGGCGTTCCCGCGGGAGCCGGCCGGAGCGACCAGGGCGGCCGAGCGCCCCGTGCCGGGTGCGGCCGAGGCGAGCGGTGCGGCCGGTGCGGCGCAGCGGCACTGGCTGGAGGTGGGCCGCCGGATGCGGCGGGACGGATGCTGCGGCGAGGAGAGTCACCTGTACGGCCCGTGATCCGCGGGCGGCGGCCGGGCCGTACGGCCGGGACTGTTCTCCGGGGGCCCGGGTTGGGGGAGGGTGGTGCGGGGCC
>NZ_JBPQTV010000490.1:0-3299 GCF_051386515.1 Streptomyces sp. URMC 123
GGTCGGCGTGGCGCCTACCGACGGGGTTTTCCGGACGGTGGTCCGCGCGCCCGGACGCGGCCCCGCGGGCCGGCCGCGGCGGCAGGTTCACGGCGGCATGCCGGGGGGACGGGTGACAGCGGACAGCGCGGGTTCGCCTCCGGCGCGGAGGCCAGGTTCGACGCCCCCGGGGCCTCCGGCACGCGGTCCGGGGTTGACGCCCCCGCCCCTGGCCGCCCCGCGGCTCGCGCCCCCGGCGGACGCTTCGGGTGATGCCCCGGGCGGCACTTCGGGCGGCCCCCCGGTGGGTGCTTCGGGCGTGCCTCCGGCGGGCGGTGCGCCGGGCGCGCTGCCGGCGGGCGGCTCTTCGGGTGGCCCGCGGGTCGGGGCCCCGACGGGCGCCTCGGGCGTGCCTCCGGCAGGCGGTGTCCGGAGTGCGCCGCCGGCGGGCGGCTCTTCGGGCAGTGGTGCGGGTGGGACTCCGCCGGGCGTCATCGCAGGTGTGCCCTCGGCGGGCGGCGCCCCGGAAAGGCCGCGGGGTGGCCGCGGCGTTGGCGGGCATCACCCGGGCACGGAACGCTTCGAGCGCCGTGCGGGCCGAGGCGCCGGCTCGTTCCGCCCCGGCCGGGATGCTCCCGGTCCGCTCATGGACCGGAGCGTTCCCGGGCTGATCCTCAAGATAGGCGACTATCCGCTCCACCACGGCGGCGTCGGCGCCATAAGGAGCCTGGGCAGGCTCGGCGTTCCGATGTACGCCGTCACCGAGGACCGCTTCACCCCCGCCGCCCTCTCCCGCTATCTGTGCCGCGCCTTCGTCTGGCCGACGACCGGCCGCGAGCCGCCGGAGCGGCTCGTCGAGGGGCTGCTCCGCGTCGGGCGGCGCATCGGCCGCCGGGCCGTGCTGTTCCCGACCGACGAGGAGGCCGCCGTCCTCGTCGCCGAGCACGCCGACGTCCTCGGCGAGCTCTTCCTCGTGCCCGGGGTGCCCGCCGGGCTGCCCCGGCGGCTCGCCAGCAAGCAGGGGCTGTACGACCTGTGCGTGGCCCACGGCGTACCGGCGCCCGTGACCGTCGCCCCCGCCACGTACGCGGACGTGGAACGGTTCGCGGCCGAGGCGGCGTTCCCCGTCGTGGCGAAGAACCGGGAGGCGTTCGGGCGCCGGCACCACCCCGCCGTGCCCGGTACGACCCGCGTGGCGGGCCCGGCGGAGCTGCTGCGCATGGCGCGCGGCTGGGACGGCTGCGGCGGCGTCGTGCTCCAGGAGTACCTGCCGCGCGCGAGCGCCGAGGACTGGATCGTGCACGCGTACGTGGACACCACGAGCGTGCCGGTCGCGCTGTTCACCGGCGTGAAGGTGCGCTCCTGGCCGCCGCACGCCGGCATGACCGCCCACGCGTACGTCGTCGAGAACCCCGAACTGGCCGAGCTGGCCGCCGGGTTCATCCGGAACGTGGGATTCACCGGCATAGCGGACCTGGACTGGCGCTACGACCGGCGCGACGGCCGGTACAAGCTGCTGGACTTCAACCCCCGGATGGGCGCCCAGTTCCGGCTCTTCGAGAGCGCCGCCGGGGTGGACGTGGTCCGCGCCCAGCACCTGGAGCTCACCGGCCGGGCGGTGCCGCGGGCCGCCCAGCGCGCGGGCCACCGCTTCGTCGTCGAGAACATCGATCTGCCGGCGTACGTCGCGTACCGCCGCAGCGGCTATACGACGCCGCACGTGCCGCGGCGGGCCAGCGGCACGGAGCTGGCCTGGCTGGCGCGCGACGACCTCAAGCCGTTCTTCGGCATGCTGGCCCGGCTGGCGCGGCCCGCGGTACGCCATGTGCTGCGGCAGACGGGGCAGAGGTGGCGGATGCGGCACGGTTAGCGCTCCTCCGGGGCGCTCCACAGGGGGAGGATCAGGTCATGAACGGTTCGCTCGATCCGCGGGGTTCGCGCCGGGGGCCCGTCGGGCCCGGCGGGGCCGGTCCCGGCGACCCGGTCGTCGTCATCGGCGCCGGCCCGTACGGGCTGTCCGCCGCCGCGCATCTGCGGGCGCGCGGCGTGCCCGTGCGCGTCTTCGGCGACCCCATGGTGAGCTGGCGGCAGGCCATGCCCGCGGGGATGCTGCTCAAGTCGACCCCCGCTGCCTCGACCATCGACGCGCCGCAGCCGGGGCACACGCTCGCCGACTTCTGCGCGGCCGTCGGCGGGCCCCTGCTGGTCCGTGACGACGACGTGGTCCCGCTGGAGACGTTCGTCCAGTACGGGCTGTGGTTCCAGGAGCGGTTGGTGCCCGATCTGGAGCGGGTGCGGGTGGTGTCCGTGGACGTGCCGGAGCGGGGGCCCGGGCCGGAGCCGGGACCCGGCGGGCTTCCCGGGGCGGACGGCGCGGGGCGCCGCACGGCGCCGTTGTCGGCCGGGCGCCCGCTCCGCCGCCGTACCGCGCCCGCCCGCTTCGAGATCAAGCTCGACTCCGGCGAGCAACTGCGCGCCCGCGCCGTGGTCGTGGCCACCGGCCTGACCGGCCTCGCCCATCTGCCGCCCGAGCTCGCCGCGGCCGTACCGGGCGGCCCGTCGGCCACCGGCCCCGTCTCGCACAGCTCCCAGCACAGCGACCTCGCCCGCTTCGCCGGCCGGGAGGTCGCCGTGATCGGCGCCGGCCAGTCGGCGCTGGAGAGCGCGGTCCTGCTGCACGAGGCGGGCGCCGACGTCTGGCTGGTGGCGCGCCGGCACCGCGCGGTGGGGTTCGGCGCCCCGCCCTGGCGGCAGCCGCGGCTGCGCCCCGCCTCGCCCTTCGGCAACGCCTGGTCGCTGTACGCGCTCAGCAACCACGCCGCCGCGTACCGCTTTCTGCCGGCGCCCGCCCGGCACGAGCTGGTGCGCCGGGTGCTCGGGCCGCTGGGCGCGTGGTGGCTGCGGGACCGCTTCGAGGGCCGGGTGCGGGTGACGGCCGGCTGGTCGGTCGCCGGCGCGCGGGTCGCCGCGGACGGGCGGGTCGGCCTCACGCTGACCGGTCCGGACGGCTCGGCGGCGGATCTGTCGGCGGACCACGTCCTGGCGGCCACGGGCTACCGGATGAGCGTGGCCGCGCTCGGCTTCCTCGGCACGGGGCTGCGCGCGTCGCTCGCGGTGAGCCGCGGCACGCCGCGCCTGGGAGCGGATTACCGGTCCTCGGTGCCGGGGCTGTACTTCACGGGGCTGCCGGCCGCGGCCTCGTACGGGCCGCTGATGCGGTTCGTCTGCGGCACGGGGTACGCGTCGCGGCGGCTGACCAGGGCGATCGTGGCGGATGCCGGGGGGTGACGGCGGACGGGCCCGGGAGGGGGCCCGGGGCT
>NZ_JBPQTV010000491.1:0-3296 GCF_051386515.1 Streptomyces sp. URMC 123
CCGGCGCGGCCAGCAGCGAGCACCAGCGCACCGAAAGGCCGCACCACTTCCGCCCGGAGGCAACGTCAGGCGCGGTCCATCGTCGTCAGGACGCGGCGGGCCGTCGGGTGCGTGCGGACGATCTCCGCGAGGCTCGTCGAGCCTCGCGTGACCTTCGCGAACGCCCGCCACGCCGGGCGGAACCCCGTGACCGCGGCGTGCATCAGACCCGGGCGGCGCTCGAAGACCGCGAGCATCCGCCGGCCCACGCCCATCTCCACCCCCAGCCCCGCCTTGACCGCGAAGGCGTAGTTGAGCGCCTGGCGCCGCGCGTCGACGCCGTCGCGCGCCTCCGCGATCCGTACGGCCCACTCCCCCGCCAGGCGGCCCGAGCGGAGCGCGAACGAGATGCCCTCGCGGGTCCACGGCTCCAGCAGCCCCGCCGCGTCGCCGCAGACCAGCACCCGGCCGCGGGAGAGCGGCGAGTCGTCGGCGCGGCACCGGGTCAGATGCCCCGAGGAGATCGCCGGCTCGAAGCCGGCCAGCCCCAGCCGGGCGATGAAGTCCTCCAGATAGCGCTTGGTGCCCGCCCCGTCGCCGCGCGCCGAGATCACACCGACGGTCAGCGTGTCGCCCTTGGGGAAGACCCAGCCGTAACTGCCCGGCGTCGGCCCCCAGTCGAGGAGCACCCGGCCCGCCCAGTCCTCCGCGACCGTGGGCGGCACCGGGATCTCCGCCTCCAGCCCGAGGTCCACCTGGTCGAGCTTGACGCCCACGTGCGCGCCTATCCGGCTGGCGCTGCCGTCCGCGCCGACCACCGAGCGGGCGAGCACGATCTCGCCGTCGGAGAGCACCACGGCGACCGTGCGCCGGTCGGGCACGTCCGGGCCGTGCTGCTCCACCCGGGAGACCGTGGCGCCGGTGCGCACCACCGCGCCCGCGGCGCGCGCCGACTCGACCAGGGCGGCGTCGAACTCGGCGCGGTCGACCAGCCCGAAGAGCATCCGCTTCGCCCGGCGGGTGCGGGTGAGCCGCCCGTTGAGCGAGAAGGTCACCGCGTGCACCCGGTCGCGCAGCGGGAGTTCGAAGCCGGGGGGCAGCGCGTCGCGCGAGGGGCCGATGATGCCGCCGCCGCACGTCTTGTAGCGCGGCAGCTCCGCCTTCTCCAGCAGCAGGACGGCCCGGCCGGCCGAGGCCGCCGCGTGCGCCGCCGAGGCGCCCGCCGGGCCGGCCCCGACCACCACCACGTCCCACACGGGCCCGCCCGGCCCCGACTCGCTGCCCTGCTCCCCACCCGGGACCGCGTTTTCGCTGCTCACCTGTGTTTCCGCTCCGCTCGACCTGCTCCCCAGGGCAGAGTGCCCGGGGGTGGCTCCGGCTACCGTCCGCATCCTATGGCGCGCCGGTGACGAGGCCCGCTGTGGGAGGATCGGCAGCACATACGTCCGTACGCCTGCGCGTACTCCAACGTCGCACTCACGAGGAGCGTGCCCATGTCCCCGACTCCGCTCGCGGAGACCGTCGCCTCGCTGCTGCCCCGCGCCCGCACGGAGCTGGCGGAGCTGGTCGCCTTCCGGTCGGTGGCGGACCCGGCGCAGTACCCCCCGAGCGAGTGCGCGGCGGCGGCGAACTGGGTGGCCGAGGCGCTGCGCGCGGAGGGGTTCGAGGACGTCGCCCTGCTGGACACCCCCGACGGCACGCAGTCGGTGTACGGCGTGCTGCCGGGCCCGGCGGGGGCGCCGACCGTGCTGCTCTACGCCCACTACGACGTGCAGCCGCCGCTCGACGAGGCCGCGTGGGTGTCGCCGCCGTTCGAGCTGACCGAGCGCGACGGCCGCTGGTACGGGCGGGGCGCCGCCGACTGCAAGGGCGGCCTGATCATGCACCTCACCGCGCTGCGCGCCCTGCGGGCGCACGGCGGGATTCCGGTGACGGTGAAGATCGTGGCCGAGGGGTCGGAGGAGCAGGGCACCGGCGGCCTGGAGCGCTACGCCGAGGAGCACCCGGAGCTGCTCGCCGCGGACGCCGTCGTCATCGGTGACGCCGGCAACTTCCGCGTCGGGCTGCCGACCGTCACGGCGACGCTCCGCGGCATGACGCTGGTGCGGGTGCGGGTGGACACGCTGGAGGGCAATCTGCACTCCGGCCAGTTCGGCGGCGCCGCGCCGGACGCGCTGGCCGCCCTGGTGCGCGTCCTGGACTCGCTGCGCGCCGAGGACGGTTCGACGACGGTCGACGGGCTGGCGGCGGACGCCTCCTGGGAGGGGCTGCAGTACCCCGAGGAGGACTTCCGCCGGGACGCCAAGGTGCTCGACGGGGTGGAGCTGATCGGCTCGGGCACCGTCGCCGACCGGGTGTGGGCGCGGCCCGCCGTGACCGTCCTGGGCATCGACTGCCCGCCGGTGATCGGTGCCACGCCGTCCGTGCACGCCTCCGCGCGGGCGCTGATCAGCCTGCGGGTGCCGCCGGGCACGGACGCGGCGGCCGCGACGGAGCTGCTGATGGCGCACCTGCGCCGGCACGTGCCGTGGGGCGCGCGGGTCGAGGTCGAGCAGATCGGGCAGGGGCAGCCGTTCCGCGCGGACACCGGCAGCCCGGCGTACACCGCGATGGCCGAGGCGATGCGCGTGGCGTACCCCGGCCAGGAGATGCAGACCGCCGGCATGGGCGGCACCATCCCGCTGTGCAACACGCTCGCCGGGCTCTACCCCAAGGCGGAGATCCTGCTGATCGGGCTGAGCGAGCCGGAGGCGCAGATCCACGCGGTCAACGAGAGCGTCTCGCCCGAGGAGCTGGAGCGGCTCTCGCTGGCGGAGGCGCTGTTCCTGCGCAACTACGCGGCATCGCGGGCGGTCTGACGCGCCGTCGGGCTTTTCGGCCGGCCTGCGTACGGTCCGTCGTGCGGCCCCTTCGTCAGCGGGGTTCGGACCATCCGGTTCGGGCCCCGCCCTGGGCCCCGCCCGGACTTCGCTCAGGGCGAAGGGCGGGCGCTACGCCCACGGCGAAGAATCGTCCCAAGGGCCCGCGGGCGGCCGTACGTTCGACGCATGGAGATCATCGAGGTCCTGCCGCGGCTGCACATGTTCCGCTTCCCGGTCGGCCAGGCCTATCTGTGGCGGGACGACGACCAACTGACGCTCATCGACGCGGGACCGGTCGGCTCCGGGCCCGCCATCGCGGACGCCGTGCGCGGGCTCGGCCTGAGCCCGCGGGACATCCGGCAGATCGTGCTCACCCACTTCCACGACGACCACATCGGCGGGGCCGGCGAGGTGGCCGCCTGGGGCGGGGCGCGAGTGCTCGCCCACCACGCCGAC
>NZ_JBPQTV010000492.1:0-3293 GCF_051386515.1 Streptomyces sp. URMC 123
GTCGCCCAGCGGTCGGAGATGTTCACCCCGGCCGCGCTGGTGGCGGAGGTGCCGGCGTCGCCGGTACGGGTACGGGCTCGGGCGCCGGTACGGATGCGGGTGTCGCCGGCGGTGGTACGGGTGCGGGTTCCGGCGCCGTTACGGGAGCGGGCGGCCGTACGGATACGGGTGTCGCCGGCGGTGGCGCGGGCTCCGGCTCGGGCGCGGAAGCCGGGGACGAGGGCGTGTCGGTCCTCGACCCCGACCGGCCCACCCTGCGCCCCCGGCTCTACTGGTTCAACGCCGCCCTCACCGTCGCCCTGCTCACGCTGCTGATCACCCAGGCGCTGCCCATCCCCGTACTGTTCCTGCTCGGTGCCGCGATCGCGCTGACCGTCAACTTCCCCCGGATGCCGGACCAGAAGGCGCGGATCGCCGCCCACGCCGAGAACGTGCTCCACGTCTCCGGCATGGTCTTCGCCGCCGCCGTCTTCACCGGCGTCCTCACCGGCACCGGCATGGTCGAGCACATGGCGCGCGCCGTCGTCGACGCGATCCCCGACGGCATGGGCCCCCACATGGGGCTGGTGACGGGCGTGCTCTCCATCCCCTTCACCTACTTCATGTCGAACGACGGCTTCTACTTCGGCATCGTGCCGATCCTCGCCGAAGCCGGCGCGGCCCACGGGGTGGCGCCCATCGAGATCGCGCGGGCCTCGCTGGTGGGGCAGGCGCTGCACATGTCGAGCCCGCTGGTCCCGGCGGTCTATGTGCTGGTGGGCATGGCGAAGGTGGAGTTCGGCGACCACACCCGGTCCACGGTCGTCTGGGCCGCGCTCACCTCGCTGGTGGTGCTCGGCGCGGGGCTGCTCTTCGGCATCATCTGACCGGGCCGCGGCGGCGGCCCCGCCCGGGTCCGGGGCGCCGCCCGGGCGCCGCCGGTGGCCGGTCGGCGCCGTCCCCGCCGGGCGCGGCGCGGCGTACGGTCATGAGCATGTCCTCGACACGCAGGTTCTACGACCAGCTCGCCGATGGCTACCACCTGATGTACCAGGACTGGAACGCAGGCGTCGACCGTCAGGGGCGGGCCCTCGCCGGGGTGCTGCGCCGGCTCGGGGCCGGCGGAGCGGGCGCCGGGCCCGAGTCCTGGGACGTCCTCGACTGCGCGTGCGGCATCGGCACCCAGGCGCTGGGGCTGGCCGCCGCCGGCCACCGCGTCACCGGCACCGACCTCAGCCCGGTCGCCGTCGCCCGCGCGGCCCGCGAGGCGGCGGCCCGCGGGCTGTCCCTGCGGACCGCCGCCGCCGACATGCGCCGACTGCCCTTCCGGCCCGGCTCGTTCGACGCCGTCGTGTGCGCCGACAACGCCCTCGCCCATCTGCTGACCGCCGAGGACGCGCACACCGCCCTGACCGGCATGCGGCGCGCGCTGCGCCCCGGCGGCCTGTTGCTGCTGAGCCTGCGCCCCTACGAGACGGCCCGCCGGGAACGCCGCCCCGCCACGGTGCCGCAGGTGTCCCACACGCCCACCGGCCGCGCCGTCACCTTCCAGCTCTGGCACTGGCACGACGACGGCGAGCGCTACGACATGGAGCTCTTCCAGCTCCTCCCGGACGGCGACGACTGGCGGGTCCAGGTACGGCGCACCACGTCCTGGGCGCTGCGGCGCGACCAGGTGGGCGAGCTCGTGGCGGGCGCGGGCTTCGAGGGCCTCGACTGGCTCGAACCGGAGGACACCGGGTTCTTCCAGCCCCTCCTGACGGCCTCGGCCCCCGCCCGGCCCCCGGCGCCCGCGCCCCGGACCGGCGGTTAGCCGCCCGCGCCCGGGGGGCGGTCAGCCGCTCGTTGCCCGGCCCGGTGGTCAGGCGGTGTCCCGGGCCGGTGGTCAGGCGGTGGCGTCGCGACGGGCGCGCAGCCGGAACCGTACGGCCCCGGTGAGGCCGGCCACGGCCAGCGCGGCCAGCACCGCCTCCGGCCAGGCGCCCAGGCGCGTCGCCGGGGTGAGCGAGGAGCGGCGCGGCACCTCCGCCACCAGCGCGGCCGGGGTGAACATCTCCGACCGCTGGGCGACCGTGCCGTCCGGGCGGATCACCGCGCTGACCCCGCTGGTGACCGGCACCAGCACCGTGCGGCTGTGCTCCACCGCCCGCACCCGCGACATCGCGAGCTGCTGGTAGGTCATCTCGGTGCGGCCGAAGGTGGCGTTGTTGCTGGGCACGGATATCACCTGGGCGCCACCGGTCACCACGTCCCGCACGGCACGGTCGAACGCGGTCTCGTAGCAGGTGGCGAGCCCCACCCGGGTGCCCGCCATGGAGAACACGCCCGGCTCGTGCCCCGGCCCGAAGTCCCGGCGCACCCGGTCCACGTCCGAGCTGAAGATCCGTACGAAGCCGCGCATCGGGATGTACTCGCCGAACGGCTGGACCCGCCGCTTGTCGTACTCGGCGACCGGCCCGCGCGCCGGGTCCCACAGCAGCATGGTGTTGCGCAGCGTGCCCGTCTCCGGGGCGATGACCGTCCCCACGGCCGTCGGCGCGCCGATGGCCCGGACGGCACCGGCGATCACGTCATGGGCGTCGGCGTTGGCGTACGGGTCGATGTCGGAGGAGTTCTCCGGCCACAGGACGAAGTCGGGGCGGGGCGCGCGGCCCGCCCTGACGTCCTCGGCGAGCTGGGCGGTGCGGCGGGCGTGGTTGTCGAGCACGGCCCGCCGCTGGGCGTTGAAGTCCAGGCCGAGCCGGGGCACGTTGCCCTGGATCAGCGCGGCGGTGGCCGTGCCCTCCTCGGCGGCGTTGCTCACCAGCGGGAGCGCGGCGAAGGAGCCGACCACGGGGAGGGCGACGGCCGCGCCCGTGGCGGCGATCGCCACGATGCGGCGCGGGCCGCGGGCGGGGGCGGGGGCGTCCTCGGCCGCCGGGCGCCGGCGGCGCCACACCCGCCGCGCCGCCTCCGCCAGGCCGAAGCCGCACAGGGCCACGGCGAAGCCCAGCAGCGGGGTGCCGCCGACGGCCGCCAGCGGCAGGAAGAAGCCGTCGGCCTGGCCGAAGGCCAGCTTGCCCCACGGGAAGCCGCCGAACGGCAGCCGGGCCCGCAGGCCCTCCACGGCCGTCCACACCGCGGCCGCCCACAGCGGCCACGCGGGCAGCCGCGTCACCAGCGCCGTGGCCGCGCCCGCGACCCCGATGAACACCGCCTCGATCAGCGCCAGCGCCAGCCACGGCACCGGCCCCACGTCCTCGCCCGTCCACACGAGCAGCGGCAGGAAGAAGCCCGCGCCCGCGACGTAGCCGAGGCCGAAACCGGCGCGGGCC
>NZ_JBPQTV010000493.1:0-3292 GCF_051386515.1 Streptomyces sp. URMC 123
CCTGCTCCGCGCGCTGGACGGCGGCCACCGCGGACCCGGCGCGGTGCCCGGCGACCGCCGCCTGCGCCGCATCGACCCCGTGTGCGGCGTCATCCGCTCCGTCGCCCCGGTCGACCACCCGGCGGGCACCCCCGCCCGCTACACCGCCATGACCGCCGACGTTGCCGACGCCCGGCGCCTGGGGGCGTGGCCCGCCGACCGGGTCTCGCTCGGCACCACCTTCGGCGACCCGGAGGGCGCCCGGATCGCCGCCATCGCCGAGGCCGTCGAACGGTACTGCGGGAACCGGGTGCCGCCCCCCGGCGAACCCGGGGCGCCCACCGTCACCACGGCCGACCGCCTCGTGGTCGCCGGGCGGACCGTACTCGCCCCGGACGAACTCCCCTCGTACGCCGACTGGCAGTACGGTCGCCCGCGCTTCCCGTACCGGCGGCTCACCGGCAGTACGGAGACGCTGTGGACGGCGGGCACCGAACGGTTGCCCGACGGCACCCACCGCGAGTGCTGGGCACCCGTCGCCCTCACCCACCTCAACTGGCGCCAGGGCGACCTGCGGGCCATGCCCCGCACCCACCACCTGAACTACGCGGGCATCGCCACCGGCCAGGGGCTCGACGACGCCGAGGAGCGGGCGCTGCTCGAAATCGTGGAGCGCGACGCGCTCGAACTGTGGTGGCACCTCGACGGCCCGGCCCTCGGCATCGACCTCGACAGCGTTCCCGGCCTCGCCGCCGACCTGGCCGGCTTGCCCTTGCGCGCCTGGGCCGTCGCCATGCCGTCCGAGTTTGGGGTGCCCACGGTGGCCGCGCTGGTGCACGACCCCGCGCGCGGCCTCCACGCCGCCGGCTTCGCCTGCCGCTACGACCCGGCCGAGGCCGTCCGCAAGGCGGTCCTCGAAGCCGTGCACACCTGGGTCTTCACCCAGGGCCTGACGGACCCCGACGGCTGGGTGTTCCAGGCCGTCGAGCGCGGCATGCTCGCCCGGGGCCTCTACCTCGACCACCGCGCCGACCGCCGCTATCTCGACGACGCCGGGCCCCACTTCGAGCACGTGCGCGACCTGGGCGCGCACGTGCAGGTGTGGCTGGACGACCGCCTCGCCCCGCTCGCCCGCCGCTTCACCGACCCGGGGGAGACCGTCCCCGTCACGGCCATCCCGCACGGCTCGCGCGACCTCCTGCGCCGTCGGCTGGCCGACGGCGGTCACCGGGTCGTCGGCTTCGACCTGACCACCCCGGACGTCGCCGAGACGCCCTTGCGGGTGGCCCGCGTCCTGGTCACCGGCCTGGTGCCCAACGCGCCCGCCGCCTTCGCGTACCTCGGCTGCCCGCGCTTCGCCGACGCCGCCGTCGCCCGCGGCTGGCGCACCACGCCGCCCAGCGGCCCGGACGACGTCACCCTCGCCCCGCCCCCGCACATGTAGGGCGGGTGACGAGATGACCACTCACGGGACGGGAAGCGAGCTCCGTACGGGGCGCGCCACGGCGGCCCCCGGGGGCACGGAGGGCGAACGCCCCTCGCCGCCGCACCCGTTCGACAGCGGGCCGGAGGCCGACGCCGTACTGCTCGCCCGCGCGCTCGCCGACGCGCGCTCACCGCGGCCCGTGGGCCCGGACACCCCCGCCGGCCCCGCGCGCCCCCGCTGGGGCGGCCGGACAAGGGGCGTTCCGGGCCGACGGCCCGGCGACGCCGTCGACCTCGACCAGCTGCTGCGGCACTCCCTCGCCGCGGACCCGGCCGCCGCCGGCGGGGAGCGCGGCCGGCTGCGCCCGCACCCCTCCGCCGGCGCGCTGCACCCCGTGCGGGCCCACCTCCTCGTCGGCGCCGGCTGCCCCGTCCCGCCCGGCCGCTACGCCTACGAGCCGCTCGGCCACCGGCTCACGCGCCGCGGACCCGGCCCGACCCGGCCCGCGCCCGGACTCGTGGTGGTGCTCACCGTCATCGCCCGGCGCACCGCCGCGCACTACGGGCACCGCGCCTGGCCACTGCTGCTCCTGGACGCCGGGCACGCGGCGGCCGCGGTCGCCCTGGCCGCGCTCGGGCACGGTTGCGCGGCGGAGGTCTGCCTGGACTCCGGGGCGGATCTGCTCGCCGCGGCGGCGGGCCTGCCGGCGCCCGGGGCGTGGCCGGACAGCCACCCCGGGACGCCGACCGAACACCCCCTGGCCGCAGTGCGGGTGACGCCTCGCTCCTCCGGGGCCGCCCAGGACGCGCCGGCCGACCCGTACGGGGCGCGCGGCGGGGCGAGGCCGGTTCCGGGGCACCGTACGGGTGCCGGGCCGCTCGCGCCGTGGGCCGAACTGCCGCCGGCAAGCGCCCTCGTGCCCCACGGGCTCGCACCGGACGCGCGAACGTGCCGTACGGACGCCGTCCTGCGCGCGCTGACCCGTACGACGGCCGCGCCCCCCAGTTGGTGGGCCGCCGGGCCGCCGCGGACCGTGGCCTCTCCCTCCGTTCTGCGTGCCGCCCTGGCCGCCCGCAGAAGCGCCGCCCCGCCCCTGGCCGGGGAGCCGGGACCGGACCGTCTCGCCGCAGTACTGGCGGCCGCGGCGAGCGCCTGCCCCGACGGGCCTCACTGGTGCGTGGCGACGGGCGGGCCCCGGCCGGGGCTGTACGTCCTCGGCGGCGCCCGGCGCCCTCACGACCCGCTCGGCAGCCACGACGGCCCCGTACTGCGGCGGATCGCAGACGGCGAGGCGCGGCCCACGCTCGCCGCCTGGGCCGCGGGACAGGCGTGGCTCGCCGACGCCGGAGCGGTGCTCCTCGCCCACAGCGGGCCGAACGGCGCCGGCCCCACGGGCGCCCCCGGTCGCTCGGGCGCCGTGGCCGCGCGCCGGGTCCGGGCCGACCATCTCGCCGCCGGCTATGCGATCGGCCACGCCCAACTCGTCGCCGGCGTGCTCGGGCTGCGCTCCCGCCCCGTCGGCTCCTGGCAACAGGCCGACCTCGGCGCGGCGCTCGGTGGCGCCCCCGGACAGGACTGGGTGCTGCACGGCCTGGCCCTCGGCACGGGCGGCACCCCGGCCGCGGCCGACAGGCCAGCAGCCGACAGAACGGCGGCCGACAGAACGGCGGCCGACAGAACGGCGGCCGACGGAGCGGCGGCCCACAGGACGGCGGCCCACAGAACGGACAGCGGCACCAGGGCCCCGCGCGGCGGGACGAACGCGGACGACAGCACGGACCCGCACACCGACACGGCCCAGGACACCGGAGCCACCGGAACGGACCTCGGCGGCGGCACGGACGGGCCCGGCCACCGTACGGGCACCGGCCGCCACCACCCCGCCCC
>NZ_JBPQTV010000494.1:0-3259 GCF_051386515.1 Streptomyces sp. URMC 123
CCCGGGCCGGCTCGCCGCCCTCCGCCGCCTCCTGCCGCACCACGCCGATCAGTTCACCCTGCTGCCCTCCCCCGGCCCCGAGCGCTTCCGCGTGACCGGCGCCCCGGGCCGGATCGTGGTTCTGGGCACCAGCCCCGCGGTGCTGCTGACCGGCGTCCACTGGTACCTCACCCACGTCTGCCGGGCCCGGCTGACGTGGTCCGGCAGCGCCCTCGGCCTGCCGCGCCGGCTGCCCGCCCCCGGCCGCCCGATCGAGCGGTCCGCCACCGTGCCCTGCCGCTTCGCGTTCAACGACACCCACGACGGCTACACCGCCCCGTACGCCGACTGGCCGCGCTGGGAACGACTGATCGACATCACCGCCCTGCACGGCTGCAACCAGATCCTGGTCACCGCCGGTCAGGAGGCCGTCTACCACCGGCTGCTCCAGGACTTCGGCTACAGCGACGCCGAGGCCCGCGCCTGGCTCCCCGCCCCCTCCCACCAGCCGTGGTGGCTGCTCCAGAACATGAGCGGCTACGGCGGCCCGGTGAGCCCCGAGCTGCTGGCCCGCCGCACCGCGCTGGGCCGGCGGATCTGCGACCGGCTGCGGGAGCTCGGCATGGCCCCGGTGCTGCCCGGCTACTTCGGCACCGTCCCGGACGGCTTCGCCCGGCGCAACCCGGGCGCGCGCGTCGTCCCGCAGGGCACCTGGGCGGGGCTGAAGCGCCCCGACTGGCTCGACCCGCGCACGCCCGTCTTCGCCGAGGTGGCCGCCGCCTTCTACCGGCACCAGCGCGAGCTGTTCGGCCCCGTCCGGCACGTGAAGATGGATCTGCTGCACGAGGGCGGCACCCCCGGTGACGTGCCCGTGCCGGACGCCGCGCGCGCCGTCGAGAAGGCGCTGCGGACGGCGCTGCCGGACGCGGTGTGGGTGATCCTCGGCTGGCAGGACAACCCCCGGCGCGATCTGCTCGACGCCCTCGACAAGCGACGGATGCTGATCGTGGACGGCCTCTCCGACCTGGAGGAGGTGACCGACCGGGAGCGGGACTGGGGCGGCACCCCGTACGCCTTCGGCACCATCCCCAACTTCGGCGGGCGCACCACGCTCGGCGCCCGCACCCACTTCTGGTCGCCGAGGTTCGCCCAGTGGCGGGACAAGCCGGGCAGCGCGCTGGTGGGGACGGCGTACATGGCGGAGGCCACCGACCGCGACCCGGCCGCGTTCGCGCTCTTCAGCGAGCTGGCGTGGCGCCGGGAGCCGGTGGACCGGGCGGCCTGGTTCGCCGCGTACGCGGACTCCCGCTACGGCGGGCCGGACGCCGCCGCGCGCCGGGCGTTCGAGACGCTGCGCACCACGGTGTACGAGATCACCAGCCGGGACGGGCGGCCGCACGACTCGATCTTCTCCGCGCGGCCGAGCCTGACCGCCCGGGGCGGCACGTACTGGGCCACCCACACGCCCGCGTTCGACGTGCCCGACTTCGACGCCGCGCTGACCCATCTGCTGGCCGCGCGCCCCGCGCCGGGCGGCTCGGACGCCTACCGCCACGACCTCACCGACATCGCCCGCCAGGCGCTGGCCAACCGCTCCTGGCTGCTCCTGCCGCATCTGCGCGACGCGTACGAGCGGCGGGACCGGGCGGCCTTCCGGACCCTGTCCCGGCTGTGGCTGACGCTGATGCGGCTCGCCGACGACATGAGCGGCGCGCACCCGAGCTTCCTGCTCGGCCCCTGGCTGGCGGAGGCCCGGCGGATGGCGAGCGGGCCGGCCGAGGAGGCCCGGCTGGAGCGGACGGCGCGGGTGCTGATCACCACCTGGGCGGACCGGGTCACCGCGGACGAGGGCCTGCTCGCCAACTACGCCAACCGCGACTGGCACGGCCTGATCGGCGACTTCCACCTGCCGCAGTGGCGGGCGTACCTGGACGAGGTGGAGGACGCGCTGGTGGAGGACCGGCCGCCGCGCGCCTTCGACTGGTACGCGCTGGAGGAGCCGTGGACGCGGGAGCGGCACGTGTATCCGGTGCGGCCGGTGTCCGACGCGGTCCGCACGGCGCGCCGGGTGCGGGACGTGCTGGCCGGCGCGCCCTACCAGGGGCGGCTGACCGCCGCGGCGCGGCCGCTCGGGGTGGCGCCCGGCGGCTCGGCGCTGATCACCGCGGAGTTCCGCAACACGAACGGGTTCGCGGCGACCGGGCGGGTGGACTTCGCGCTGACCGGGCCGGCGGGCGCGGCGGTCGAGCCGCAGGGGCCGGTGTCGCTGCCGGGCGTGCCGGCGGCGGGCGAGGGCGCGGCGCGGTGGCGGGTGACCGCGCCCGCCGACGCGCCGCGGCAGCCGTTGACGCCACTGCCGTACGAGGCGGCGGTGGTGTACGGGCCCGCCGGGGCGGAGCGGGTGCGCTCGGCGGCGCGCGGCACGTTGTTCCTGGCCGCGCCGCCGGCCGCGGGCTGGCGGGCGGTCAGCACGAACGACGCCGTGTTCGGGCAGTTGGGCGACCGCTTCGCGATCGACGGCTCGGGTACGGATCTGTGGCGGGCGACGGCGGAGTTCGGCGCGCTCTACCGCGCGGGGGCGCTGGCGGCCGGGGGCGAGGTGACGCTCCGCGTCGACGGGCAGGCGGCGACGGGGCCGTGGGCGCGCGCGGGGATCGTGATCCGTGACGACCTGGCGGACGGCGGCTCCCGGGGCTTCGCGAACCTCGCGGTCACGCCGGCGAACGGGGTGGTCCTGTCGTACGACAGTGACGGCGACGGCCGGCTGGACGCGTTCCGGCGGGTCACGGGGGTACGGGCGCCGGTGCTGCTGCGGCTGACGCTGCACGCGGGCGGGGGCTGCGCGGGGGCGTTCTCGACGGACGGCGGGGCGACGTGGCGGGCGGTCGCCACGGTGGCCGTGCCGGGCGGGGCGCGGCGGGACGTGGGCCTCTTCATGAGCGCGGTGCACGGGGGCGCGACGGGCGTCCGCGGCACGGCGACGTTCAGCGGCTGGTCCCTCCGGGACGGGTCGACGTGAGGGCACGGGGGTGGGCCTCGCGGTAGGCGTACGACGTGGGGTGCACGCGGCGGCATCGACGGCCGCGGCGCGTCGTGACCTCGCCGTAGCCGTACGACGCGGGGTGCACGCGGCGGCATCGGCGGCCGCGGCGCGTCGTGACTCCACCGTGGGCGTTCGACGTGGGGCGAACGCGGCGGCATCGACGGCCGCGGCGCGTCGTGACTCCGCCGTGGACGTACGACGCGCCGTGCACGCCGCCGCGTTCGGCGTCCCCACGTG
>NZ_JBPQTV010000495.1:0-3257 GCF_051386515.1 Streptomyces sp. URMC 123
GCTGCGGGAAGGGGCCGGCGGAGCGCGGTGACCGTCCCGGGAAGGGGTCGGCGGAGGTTGAAGGGGCCGGGCCGGCCCAGAGCGTGACACCCTCCACCGCCTGCTTCCGGCACTTCGTCGTCCACCCCCCGGGCCGGCGCGATCCGGACGCGACCGGCTACTCGTTCCACACCTTCGTACCGCGCCGTGCCACCGGCGAGGAGCTGCGGACGCGCCGGTGGGGAACGGCGCCCTCCGGTCGCGAGGTCACCGTCTTTGCCCCGGACCCGGACGAGCCTTTCGGACACGAGTTCCTCGGGCTGAGCACCGCCGCCTACACGCTGGAGGTCCTCGACGCACACCAGCAGAAGCTGTCCCTGGTCGGGGCCACCCATATGACGATCCCGCTGGGGTCCTCCCCGTGCCACGTGCTCGTCAACTTCGAGTCCGACGGCGCGTTCCGGTCCATCGAGTACAAGTTCGGCGAGGCGACCGCCTCGGAGGACATCCAGTGCTTCCCCACCGGCACCGTGGTCAAGGTGGGCAAGCACGCCACGGGCGTCAGGCGCCCGCACCGCGACGCCTACTCGTTCTCCGTGGACACCTCGCTGGAGTGCCGGATCGAGTGGCAGCCGGACCCCGGGCCGGCCCGGGTCACGGATCTGTGCCTGCACGCCGACCCGCTCCTGGCGCGCCGCCCCCACATGCCGCGCGAGCAGTACCGCCGCTTTCCCAACCGCTTCTTCGACACGGAGGTGACCGTAAGGGCCGGGGCCGCCCGACCGGACGGCTGGCGCCTGGCG
The DNA here is from genome assembly GCF_051386515.1 of Streptomyces sp. URMC 123. Classification (NCBI taxonomy): domain Bacteria; kingdom Bacillati; phylum Actinomycetota; class Actinomycetes; order Kitasatosporales; family Streptomycetaceae; genus Streptomyces; species Streptomyces sp. URMC 123. The sequence goes on from NZ_JBPQTV010000495.1 coordinate 783, forward strand.
GACCTGGTGGAGCGGGTGGATCCCCGGGGCGTCCGGCGGATCGCCGTCCCAGGCCTTCAGAGCGTCCCGGGCCTTCCGGACGTCCCGGGCCCACGGGAGCAGGGGCCGGAGCAGCAGGAGCGCCGGCAGGAGCGCGGCATGGTGGCTCGGGCGGCCGGCGTCGGCCCGTGCCTGGTGGACGTCCGGCGCGACGGCGACGCCCTGCGGGTGGCGCTCCAACCGCTGTCGGGTGACCGGCCGTTCGTCGCCACCCTGCCGTACGACCTCGGGGCCCGGCTCGCCCGGGAGCTCCCGGCGCTGGACGTGACCAGGCCGGAGCAGCTCACCGTGGACCCGGCCGTGGCGTTCGCGGAGGAGGCGTACCGCGTCGTCCGGCGGTATCTGCCCGTGCGCGCGGACGACTCCGTATGGAGGGTGACAAGTCGCCTTCAGGACAAAGTCATTGACAGCTGATCAACACAGAGGGTATTCATTGATCGAACGTTCGAACGCGGTCGATGTCGAAGGCCGCACGCACCACACCCCAACAGCTCAGGGGTGACAACCGAAGACGTACGTGACTGGGGGAAGCCGGTGCGAATCCGGCGCTGACCTGCAACCGTGTGGAGCGCGCGAGCGTTTCGAGTCGGAACGCCCAGCACGGTGACGAGCAAGCTTCCCGCTGCCACGGTCTGCAGCACGGAGCCAGGCGCCGGCTTTCGCCTCACCCGGACGCGCCCCCGGGTCGGGAACGGAAGGGTGGCCCGGGTCCGTCCTCCGGACCCGACTCGAAAGGCCCCCCACGTGCACGACCACTCCTTACGCGGCACGGCGCCCCCCACGGCCGCCCCTCGCGCCTCCTGGCCCCCTCCGGTTCCGCACGCCTGAGGCACCGGGTGTCGCCACCAACGGACGGTGCTTCACGAGGTGTTCACGCTTCGCGCATAGGCGACAGTTGAATGGGGTACATCAGCGTTGGCTGGCGAACCCGTACCCCCTTGAGCATCTGCCGTGTGCCCAGGCCGGTTCCCCGACCGTTGGGGAGAGCCCGTGCACCAGCAGATCAAGGCCGCTCCGGGGCGGTTGCCCCTGGTCGGTCATGGCCATCGTCTGGTACGCGACCCTCTGGGGTTCCTCACGTCCCGGCGTGGCGGCGACGCGGTGTCGGAGATCCGGATCGGTGGCCGATCGTGTCTTCTCGTCAGCAGTGCGCGGGCGGCCCGCCAGGTCCTGGCCTCCCCGCGCTTCGACAAGGGCGGGCCCTTCATGGAGACCGCCCGGGGGCTGGTCGGCAACGGTGTGATCACCTGTGCCGACGCCGACCACCGGCGCCAGCAGCCGGTGATGCGCCCGGCCTTCCGGCGCGACCGGGTCGCCGCGTACGCGGAGGTGATGTGCCGCTGCGTCGACGAGGCGGTGGACGACTGGCGCGACGGCGACACCGTGGACGTGGGCCGGCGGATGTACGCCCTGGCCGCTCGGGTGGTGGCGCGCACGCTGATCTCCTCTCCGGCTGGTCGCCGTGCCGCGGACACCATGGCGGAGGCACTGCCGGTGCTTCTCGACGGCATGTTCCGCCGGATGCTGGTGCCGTGGCCGCCGGCGCATCGCGTGCCGCTGCCGGCCAATCGCCGCTTCGCCCGGGCCCGCCTCCGGCTGGAGACGGCCATCGGCGAGGTGATCGGTCAGTACCGGGCGTCCGGCGCCGCCTTCGACGACCTGCTGTCCCAGGTGATGGCCGCCGCCGCGGACGACGGCCGGCCGCTCGGCGACCGCGAGGTGCGGGATCAGGTGATGTCGGTCCTGGCGGCAGGGGTGGAGACCACGGCCTCCCTGCTGGCCTGGACCTACTACGCCCTGGCCGACCACGCGCGCGTCGAGGACCGCCTGTGGGAGGAGCTCGACACGACCGTGGAAAGCGGATCGCCGTCGTTCGAGGACCTTCCGCGACTGCCGTACACCCGGCAGGTGCTGACGGAGGTCCTCCGACTGTGGCCGCCGACGTGGATGCTCAGCCGGGTGGTCGTGGCGGACACCGTGGTCGAGGGCTTCGTCCTTCCTGCCGGCGCGGACGTGATCGTCTCCCCGTACGCGCTGCAGCGCGACCCCGAGGTCTTCCCCGAGCCGGAGGTCTTCGACCCGGACCGGTGGCTGCCGGAGCGGGTCACCGCCGAGCAGCGCCAGGCGTTCACCGCCTTCGGCGGCGGGCGGCGCAAGTGCCTGGGCGAGGCGTACGGCATGACCGAGGCGGCCCTGGCGCTCGCGACCATCAGCAGCCGCTGGCGGCTTCGTGCCGTCGCGGGCGGGCCGGTCCGCGCGGTGCCGCGGTTCCTGCTCACCCCGCGGGGCGGCCCCCTGGTCCTCGAACGGCGCGCTCCCGGCGGTCGGCCGACGGCCGGGAGCGGCCGGTGATCCACGACGCGACCTCGCATCCCGCGCGGCGGGGGCAGTCCGGTGTCGCGCGGCCGCCCGGGGCGGGGTCGCCTGGGGCGGCGG
>NZ_JBPQTV010000496.1:0-3251 GCF_051386515.1 Streptomyces sp. URMC 123
GGGGAGCGGTGGTCGAGGGGGCGGTGGTCGAGCGGCTGTCGCGGCGGCGTCCGGCGGTCAACGCGGGTTCCTCCCGGGCGGGGGGTGCGCTTGCGCTGCGCATGCTAGCGACGTTCCGCCCCGCGAGGGCGCGGGCGTGGGGCGCGGGACGGCCGACGGCACGGGTCAGCGGAACGCGGCGTCCGGGGGGCACCGCGCGGCCTCCGGGGTCACCGGGAGGCGTCCAGGGTCACCGTGAAGGAGAAGCGGTCCCCGCGGTAGCGGATGCGGGCCACGTCCACCACGCGGCCCGTCTCGTCGTACGTCACCCCCGTGTAGTGCAGGATCGGGCTGAGCAGCGGGACCTGTAGGAGGCCGGCCGTCTCGGGGTCGGCGAGCCGCGCCTCGACCGTGTCCGTGATCCGCCCGATCCGCACTCCGACCACGTCCCGCAGCACCTTCGTCATCGGCCAGCGCTCCAGGTCGGCGACCGCGATCCGCTCGGCGAGCTCGGGACGCACCGCGTTCTCCGCCCAGTTGGTGGGCTCGCCGCCGGGCTCCGCGCGGCGCAGCCTGCGGTAGACGGCGACCTCCGCCAGGTCGGGGAAGTGCTCGGCCAGCTCGGCGGCGACGGGCGCCGGCCCGTGCCCGAGCACGGTGGTGTGCTCGCCGGACTGCTGGGCGACGATCGCGTCCACCGAGCCGAGCAGCCGCACCGGTGCCCCGCGCCGGGCAGCAGGCTCGATGAACGTGCCGCGCCGCCGGTGCCGGGTGATGAGCCCCTCCGCCTCCAGCTCCTTGAGCGCCTGCCGCATGGTGAGCACGCTGACGCCGTAGTGCTCGGCGAGCCGGTCCTCGGTCGGCAGCCGCAGCGGCTCGTCCGGGCGGCGGCCCAGTATGGAGGCCCGCAGGGACTGCGAGACCTGGTACCACAGCGGCAACTTGCGGTTGAGGGCGAGGGAGTCGGGGGCGAAGGAGGTCACGGCGCGGGCTCTCGGGTCACGGGCTCGAAGGTCGCGCGGGTCACGGGCTCGAAGGTCACGCGCGGAAGTGGCGTTCCAGACCCTGCCACACGTCGTCGTAGCCCTGCTGCAGATGGTCCGCCGCCATCGCCTGGGTGGTGGTGAGCACCGGCCAGCGGGTCTCGAACATGAACGCCAGGCCGTGCTCCAGCTTCTGCGGGACCAGCTCGGCCGCGCTGGCCTTGTCGAACGTCTCCCGGTCGGGCCCGTGCGCGGACATCATGTTGTGCAGCGAGCCGCCACCGGGCACGAACCCGCCGGGACCGGCGCTCTTGGCGTCGTACGCGCCCTCGATCAGCCCCATGTACTCGCTCATCACATTGCGGTGGAAGTACGGCGGGCGGAAGGTGTCCTCGCCGACCAGCCAGCGCGGGGCGAAGACCACGAAGTCCACGCCGGCCAGCCCCGGGGTGTCGGACGGCGAGGTGAGCACCGTGAAGATCGACGGGTCCGGGTGGTCGTAGCTGATGGAGCCGATGACGTTGAACCGCCGCAGGTCGTAGACGTACGGCGTCAGGTTGCCGTGCCAGGCGACGACGTCGAGCGGCGAGTGGTCGTAGGTGGCCGACCACAGCTGCCCGCAGTACTTGTTGACCACCTCGACCGGGCCCTCGCGGTCCTCGTACGCGGCGGTGGGCGCCAGGAAGTCCCGCGGGTTGGCCAGCCCGTTGGCGCCGATGGGCCCGAGGTCGGGGAGGGTGAAGGGCTGCCCGTAGTTCTCGCAGACGTAGCCGCGGGCGGTGTCGTCCAGCAGCTCGACCCGGAACCGGACGCCGCGCGGGATCAGGGCGACGTGCCCCGGCTCGGCGCGCAGCAGCCCGAACTCGGTGCGCAGCAGCAGCCCACCGCGCTCGGGGACGATGAGCAGCTCGCCGTCGGCGTCGGAGAACACCCGGTCGGTCATCGAGGTGTTGGCGTGGTAGAGGTGCACGGCCATGCCGGTGCGCTGCCGGGCGTCGCCGTTGCCGCCGAGGGTCCACAGCCCGGCCAGGAAGTCGGTCGGGCCGGTGGGCTCGGACAGCGGGTCCCAGCGCAGCCGGTTGGGGTCGGCCACGGCCTCGTCGCCCTCGAAGGGGGCGGTGCGCAGGGCGCCGGAGGCGACGCGGGTGAAGGCGGGGTGCGCCGCCGACGGGCGGACGCGGTAGAGCCAGGAGCGGCGGTTGCGGTGCCGCGGCTCGGTGAAGGCCGTTCCGCTGAGCTGCTCCGCGTACAGCCCGAGGGGCGCCCGCTGGGGGGAGTTGCGGCCCGTCGGAAGCGCCCCGGGGACCGCCTCCGAGCTGTGCTCATTGCCGAACCCGGAGGTGTACGCGAGCCCCTCCGCGATCTTTCGGGCCTGCTCGGTGGCACTGCTGCTCATGGCACGCTCCAGCTCCTCGGGAATCCTGTGCCCGACCATAGGATTCCGGTCGCCGGGCGTCAACGGCTCGCCCGAACCCGTTCGAACGCCCCTTGTTGACCTGGGGTTTTGCTCGTATTGCTCATGCGCCGACACCTTGCTGACGCTTCCCGGCGGCCCCTACGGTGTGCGCACCCCGCACCCGACGTGGAGTGACGCGGGCCGATGAAGAGGTGTCCCCATGCTGACCGTCCTCGGATTCGTCATGATCGCGTGCTTCCTGGCGCTGATCATGACGAAGAAGATGTCCCCCATGGCCGCGCTGATCCTGGTGCCGGCGCTGTTCTGTGTGCTGGTCGGGCAGGGGGGCCGGCTCGGCGAGTACGTCCTCAAGGGCATCGGCAGCCTGGCGCCCACGGCGGCGATGCTGATGTTCGCGATCGTCTACTTCGGGGTGATGATCGACGTCGGGCTCTTCGACCCGATCGTCCGGGCCATCCTGCGCTTCTGCAGGGCGGACCCGCTGCGGATCGTGCTCGGTACGGCGCTGCTGGCCGCGATCGTCTCGCTCGACGGCGACGGCTCCACCACGTTCATGATCACGGTGTCGGCGATGTACCCGCTGTACAAGCGGCTGGGGATGAACCTGGTCGTGCTCACGGCCGTGGCCGCGACCGCCAACGGCGTGATGAACACGCTGCCGTGGGGCGGCCCGACGGCGCGCGCCGCCACGGCGCTGAAGCTGGACGCGGGCGACATCTTCGTGCCGATGATTCCCGCGCTCGCGGTGGGCCTGGTCTTCGTCTTCGTCCTGGCCGCGTTCCTCGGGCTGCGGGAGCGGCGGCGGCTCGGGGTGCTCTCGCTGGACGCGGCGCTCGCCCCGGAGCGGGCGGCGGCGGGGGTCGGCGGGGGTA
>NZ_JBPQTV010000497.1:0-3244 GCF_051386515.1 Streptomyces sp. URMC 123
CCGTACCCCCGCCGCCCTCCGGGGCGCCCGCTTCCCCGGCGCCCGCACCCGTGACGACATCGAAAGGAACGCGACATGAGTGAGGTATGGACGCCGGGCCGGCGACTGCTGCTCGAACTCGTCGACGTCCCCGGGCTCTTCGACGATCTGGCCCCGGACGCCGACCTGCTGGCGGCGGGCATCAACTCCGGGGAGCTGATCCGGCTCGCCCTCGCCATCGAGGAGCGCACGGGAACGCCGCTCGACGACGAGGAGCTGGCCGCCCTCTCCACTGTCCAGGGCATCGACCGGGTGCTCGCCACCCACGCGGGGGCCCAGGCCGGAACTCACGCGGGAACCCACGCGGCATCCCACGCAGGACATGGCGCGGACGCCGAAAGGGTGACCCCCTGATGTGGCTGGCCCACGCCCTGAGGCGGCAGCGCTCGATCCGCCCCGAGGGCACCGCGCTCGCCGACGAGCACCGCCGGCTGAGCTGGCGGGAGGTGGACGACCGCACCGACGCCCTCGCCCAGGGACTGCTCGGCCTGGGGGCGAACCCCGGCGACCGGGTCGTGGTGTGCGCGCGCAATCAGGTCGAAGTGGTGGAGCTGTATCTGGCCGCCGCCAAGGCGGGCCTCGTCGTCTGCCCGGTCAACCCCACCTTCCCCGCGCCCGAGGTCGACCACGTCGTGCGCCAGGTGGAGCCCGCGATCGTGGTCGCGGACGCGGCCGTCGCCGACCGCCTCGGCCCGGCCCTCGGCGACGGCCGACGGGTGCGCCTGGGCTCGCCGGAGTACGAGGCCCTGTGCGCGGGGCCCGCAGGCTCGCTCCCGGTGCCCTCCCTGGACGAACTGTTCGCGATCGTGCACACCTCGGCGACGAGCGGGCGGGCCAAGGGCGTCGCGCTCACCCACCGGTCGGTGGCGGCCGGCTACACGGCGGTGCTCGCCGAGTTCGGCTTCACCCCCGACGACGTGCTGCTGTACCCGTGCCCGCTGTTCCACGGCAGCGTGGTGGTGGCGCTGGCGCTGCTGGCGGCCGGCGGCACCCTGGTGGTGCGGCACGAGTTCACCCCACAGGGGTTCCTCGCCGATGTGGAGCGCTTCCGCCCCACCCTCACCTTCCTGGTCCCCTCCATGGTGCGGTTCGTGCTGCGGGCCAGGGCCTTCGACTCCACCGATCTGTCGAGCCTGCGCGAGGTCGTCTTCGGCGGCTCGCCGATGCCCGAGGACCTGCTGCGGGAGGCGGTGGCGCGGTTCGACCGCCCGGTGCGCAACTCCTACGGCCTCTCCGAGGGCGGCCCCATCGCCACGGCCCGCTACACCCCGGACGGCGACTCGGACCCCCCGCGGTCCTCGGGCCGGATGCTGCCCGGCTGCCAGATCGAGGTGCACGACGACGCCGGCCGGCCCGTGCCGCGGGGGGAGCTGGGCGAGATCTGCGTACGGGGCGACGGCACGATGCGCGGCTACTGGCGGGACCCCGAGGCCACCGAGGCCGCCGTACGCGACGGCTGGCTGCGCACCGGCGACCTGGGGAGCATGGACGCGGCGGGGTACCTCTACCTGGTCGACCGGCGGGGCGATGTCATCATTCGCGGCGGTCAGAACGTCTACCCGGCGGAGATCGAGCGGGTGCTGGGCGGCGTGCCGGGGGTGCGCGAGGTGGCGGTCGCGGGCGTGCCGTCCCCGGAGTGGGGCGAGGTGCCGGTGGCGTTCGTCGTGCCCGGCGAGCGACCGCCGTCCGTGGCGACGCTGCTGGGGGCCTGCGCCGACCAGTTGGGCAGCTACAAGCGCCCGGCGGGGGTACGCTTCGTCGACGAGATCCCGCGCAACGCGGCGGGCAAGGTGCTGCGCCATCGGCTCCGGCGCGCGTTCCTGGAGCACGGGCCGGGCGGCGGGCGGGCGGCCCGGGCCGGCGGTGACGGCGACGAGGAGGCGCGGGGGCCCATCGGGGCCGACGGCGGGCCGGCCGTGCCCGCGGGGGCCGGCGCCCCGGCGCGGGAGGGGCCATGAGGGTCGCGTGCGTGGGCGGCGGCCCGGCCGGGCTCTTCTTCTCCCTGCTGCTGCGCCGGGCCGGTGACCACCGGGTGGACGTGTTCGAACGGCGGCCGCCGGACGCCACCTTCGGTTTCGGGGTCGTGTTCTCCCGGCTGAGCCTGGCGCGCCTGCGCGCGGTCGCGCCGGACGTCGTGGCCGGCATCGCCGAGCGCGGCGCCCGCTGGGACGGCGTACAGGTGCGTCGGGACGGTGCCGTGGCCCGCTCCTCGGGCCACGGTTTCACCGCCGTCGAGCGCCGTACGATGCTGGCGCTGCTCCGGCGCCTGGCACACGAGGCCGGTGTGGCCCTGCACCACCGCACCGAGGTGGACGCGGCGGAGCTGCTCGACCGGTACGACGTGGTGGTCGCGGCCGACGGCGCGCACAGCCGGACCCGTGCGGCGTTCGCCGGTCCCTGGGGGGCGCGGGTCACCCCCGGGGCGAGCCGGTACGCCTGGTTCGCGGCGGACCGGGTGTTCGACGAGATGACCTTTCTCTTCGCCACCAGCGAGCACGGGCCGGTCGCCGCCCACGCCTACCCCTACTCCCCCGATCGCAGCACCTTCCTGGTGGAGATGGACGCGGACACCTGGCGGCGGGCGGGCTTCGTGGACGGGCACGGCCGGCCGGCGGACCGGACCGACGAGCAGGCCATGGCCTTCGCCGGCCGGGTGTTCGCCCCGGAGCTGAAGGGGGCACGGCTGTACGGCAACGGCTCGCGCTGGCTGCGCTTCCCGCAGGTCGAGACGGAGCGCTGGCACCACGGACGGCTGGTGGGCATCGGCGACGCGGTGCACACGGCGCACTTCTCGGTGGGGTCGGGCACGACCCTGGCGCTGGAGGACGCGGCGGAGCTGGTGCGCTGCCTCACCGCCGGGGGCACCACGGAGGTGGCCGGCGCGCTCGCGGCCTTCGAGGCGCTGCGCATGCCGGCGGTGGCCGGACTGCGGGAGGCCGCCTGGGCGAGCCGGCGGCTCTGGGAGCGCCCCGGGCAGCGCGGGGCCGTGGACCTCGGCACGCTGATGCTGCGCGTGCTCACCAGGACCGGTCAGCTGTCGGTCCGCCAGCTCCACCGGCTGGACCCGGCGTTCCGTGCGGACGGCGGGTTCACCGCGCTCCCCGAGGGGCCGGTGCGCGTGCTCGCCGGCCTGGGCCCGCCGGCGCGAGGCTCGGCCGCCGGCGGGACGGACAGCCCGTTGGGGGCCGGCGGGGTCGAGCCGTAC
>NZ_JBPQTV010000498.1:0-3225 GCF_051386515.1 Streptomyces sp. URMC 123
TCACCGAACTGGTCGGCGGGGGCGCCGGCGGGGGCGGCGCTTCTGACCGGTCGCGTATAGATCTTGGCGACGCACGCCGGGATCGCGGCGCCGGCCTCGTGCCGACGGGCCCGGTAGGCGCTGGGGCTCTCGCCGACCAGTTCGGTGAAGCGGGAGCTGAACGACCCCAGCGAGGTGCAGCCGACCGCGAAGCAGACCTCCGTGACGCTCAGGTCGCCCCGCCGCAGCAGCGCCTTCGCCCGCTCGATGCGGCGGGTCATCAGGTAGTTGTAGGGCGTGTCCCCGAAGGCGGCGCGGAAGCTGCGGGAGAAGTGCCCGGGCGACATGAGGGCGATTTTCGCCAGCGCCGGAACGTCCAGCGGACGCGCGTACTCGCGGTCCATCACGTCGCGGGCGCGCCGCAGCCGTACGAGGTCCTCCAAGGTCATGCCACCAGCATCGCACGCCGCCGCTGGCCGGCCCCCGTACTCCTCGCCCCCGCCCGCGCCCGTACTCCTCGGCCCCGGGCGGTTCCCTCAGGCTCCCACCGTGCCGTCGATGCCCTCGCGCAGGAAGTCCGCGTGTCCGTTGTGGCGGCCGTACTCCAGGAGCACGTGCAGCATCACCATGCGCAGCGACACGTCCTCGCCCCACCGTGGCTGGTGGCCGACCAGGTCCAGGGACGCCGCCGCCCGCTCGATGCGGCGCGAGGTCTCCACCTCAGCCTCCCAGGCCGCGAACGCCTCGCCCCTGGTCGACGTGCTCGCGTCGTACGCCGCCTGGAAGTCGATCTCCTCGGACCAGACCATCGGCGCCTCGTGGTCCTCGAACACCCGGCGGAACCAGGCGCGCTCCACCTCGGCCATGTGCCGGACCAGGCCGAGCAGTGACAGCGTCGACGGCGGCATCGAGCGCCGGCGCAACTCCTCGTCGGTGAGCCCCTCGCACTTCATCGCGAGGGTCGCCCGGTGGTAGTCGAGAAAGGCCCGCAGCATCGCGCGCTCGTCGCCGGAGTGAGGCGGACCGGTGCGGGGGTCGGTGGCCACGGTCGTGCTCCCCATCTGTTCGTGCTGTGTGGGTGACTGTCGCGGGTGTCCGTGCGGCGGGCGTGCCCGCGGCCCCGGTACGGGGACGACGACGCCGGAGTGCCGAACGGCACTCCGGCGTGGTGTCGGGGCGAGGAAAGCGGAGGGACTAATTCAGTGAGGAGTGAGAAGGAAGTCCGACCATGGCCTCGCCGGGGTCAACGCTAGCAGTCAGGCCGGGATCAGGGCACGCAGGTTTTCCGGGGTGACGATCACGGAGTCCGGGTGCAGTCCCTCCGGGCGTTCGAGACCGATGTACGTGACGGGGCCGTCCGGGACCGTCGTGCCGTCCCACAGCGTGGTGGCCGTGGCCCGGTCGGCCATCAGATCGGCGAGGTACCGGACCGTGAGGTGGTCGCGCTCGACGATGCCGCGCAGCAGCAGGGCGACCGACACCTGGTTCTCCTCCACCCGGTTGGCGTGCGGGGTGCCCCGGAGGTACAGATGGAGCCACTTGGCGCGCCAGCGGCCGTCGTCCCCGCGCAGGAACGCCAGCGGCAGCGCGACCCTGCCCGGCCCGCGCAGCTCCGACTTCACGCGTACGGTGCGCGGTTCGAACGGGCGGCCCCGCTGCTCGGCGTCGCGCAGCATGAAGCCGAAGAACGACTCCTCGACCTCTTCGAAGTCCTCCCCGGAGTAGATGTTGACCTGCGGCACGATGAAGGTGCCGCGCACGGCGCCCAGGCGCAGATCGATGAACTCCGAGGCGCCCTCGGGGGCCTCCGTGATGTCGCCGGAGTGCTCGCCCTCCACCTCGGTGAGCGCGGTGTACGAGAGCCAGCACACGGTCGCGTACTCGGCGTCGAGCATCAGCGCCGACAGGTCGTAGTCGGTGTGGCGGCGCGTCTGCTTCCAGTGGACGAAGAAGCGCAGCAGTTCGCCGTCGACGGGCAGCAGGGAGCCGCGGGGCAGGACGCCGAAGCCCGCGGTCGTCGCCCTGCCGCTGAGCGGGAGCGCGACATCGAGGACGTCGGGGTCGAGGAGCAGGTGCCCCGGCTCCGGGAGGCGGCGCCGCGTCTCGGCGTCCAGGACGCCGATGAGGCGCTCGCGCTCGGGCGACGGCAGGAGGGGACGGCGGTCGGCGGTGACCCAGGCGCCGCCGAGGCGGTTGACGAAGACGCGGCGCCCGCCTGCCTCCCCCTCCCCGGCGCGGTTGCGCAGGTGCTCGCGCACCGACAGCAGCACCCGGCCGGAGACCCGCGGGGCGGCCTGCTCGGCGGCGGCCACGACGGCGTCGCGCTCGTCCTGGGTGGCGCACGCGCGCAGCAGGCGGTCCAGGGAGCGGAAGAGCTTGCCCGGGGCGGCCGTCAGCAGCCGCGCCGCGCCGGGAACGTCGTTCCCGTCGAGCAGTTCCTCGACGCGGCTGTCGAAGGACCGGGCCTCCTTCTCGCCCCGGGCGACGGCGAACACGTCGGCGGCGTGCGGCCAGCGCGGGTACTCGTGCGGGTGCAGGCGCTCGCCGAGGCGCTTGAACGCCTCGCGGTGCGCGGAGACATCGGTGAGCTTGGCGGGCTCGGCCGCGACCACCGCGTCGAGGCCGGCGAGCAGGGCGCGGCGGACCGGCCGGGGCAGCGACCGGAAGCGGGTCGGCCGCACGAGGGCCACGTCGCCGCCCGAGAGCGCGCAGGCCAGGCGGAGGACGTCGGTGACGGTGTCCAGCAGGAGGCCCCGGCTGGCGTGGAGCCGGGCGAGATTGACGACGGCGCGGTTCTCCCGTACGGGGATCGCCTCGGGCTGGGGGCCGTCGACGCAGTGCTCGGCGAGCGCGCGGAGGTCGCGCAGGTGCTCCTCGCCGAGCGGCGTGGTGCTGCCCGCCAGGGCCAGGTACAGGGCGGTGACCTCGCCGTCCGGGGCGCCGCCCGCGTGCAGGACGGTCACCCGGTCGCCCGCCGAGGCGATCAGCTCGTCCTGAGCGGCCAGCATCTCCTCGTACGTGTGCTGGTAGGTGCCGTACGCGGGGAGGGTCAGCAGGTCCACCCCACCCGTACGGAGCTGGGCGAGCGTGCCGTCGCGCGAGGCGTCGTCGGCGAGCGCCTGGGCGACGCAGCGCGCCCAGAAGTCGGCCGTGTCCGGCACGTTGGCGGGGAAGTCGATGAAGTAGACGTTGTGCCGGACGTGGTCGCCGACCATCTCGCGGACGGTGTCCAGCGTGCGCGCGGCG
>NZ_JBPQTV010000499.1:0-3203 GCF_051386515.1 Streptomyces sp. URMC 123
GGTGGCTGCCGTGCGCCACGCCGCCGCGCCGGCCGGCGGCCCGTTCGCCGCCGGGGTCGGCGCTGCCGGTCCACGGCCCGCACATCACCAGCATCAGACCGAGCGAGGCGAGGCCCGCGCCGAGCAGCGCGGTCACGCGCCAGCGCCCCGCCGCCGGCAGCGCCAGGAGCACGGTGCTTCGAGCACGATGACGTCCCATCGGAGGTCAGCGTAGCCGCGGCCGGGGGCGGCACGGCCGATTCCGCCGAAGCCCGGCGGGCGGGGCGCGGTCGATCACAGGCTCGGCGGGGGCCGGGACGCGCCGGTCGGAGCACCGAACGCGGAGGGCGGGACGCGCCCGTCGGAACACCGAAGCAGGAGGGCGGGGCGCGCCCGTCGGAGCACCGGGCACGGCTCCGGCGCCGGTCCGTCCGAACACCGGACGCGGGCCCGTCGGGGCAACGGAGGAGAACATGGAAAACCTGCGTGCGCCGGGCCGCCCGGTGCCGGATCATGGGCCCATGCGAGCCGAGCCACCGTCCGACGCCCGGAGCCAGATCCCGCCCACCGACACCCCGTCCGTCGCCGACCCCGTCCTCGCGGCCCTGGTGCCCGCCGCCCAGGACTCCCTGCCGATCCGGCTGAACATGGACGACAGCGACTCGCCGTCGGATGTCGTGGACGCCCTCTTCCTCGGCCGGTTCGCGACCGGCGAGCAGCCGTACTCGCGCAGTTCCTCCATCGACCGGGTCCGCTCCGGTGCCACGCTGCTGCCGCCCGCCGCCACAGTTCTGCGCTCGGCGCGCGACGACGACCGCAGCGCCGTGCTCGCCGAGGGCGCCGGCTGGACGCTGCTGGTGTCGCGCTGGAGCCGCGGGGCGGACGTCACCGTCACCGCCGTCTCCGACGAGCTGGCGGAGAAGGTGCTGGGGCAGACGGTCGACGGCGCCGAGGACGAGCCGGAGCCGCAGCCCGAGAACGTCACGATGGGCTTCTGGTACGTCTCGCCCCGGCGCGGCCCGCACCGCACCACGCGGCAGATCTCGGCCGGCACCTGGGAGGAGATCCGGCCGAACTACACGGCGCCGGTGGCGCGGGCCATGGACCGGCTGATGAAGATCACGCCGGAGGACATCGCGGGCCGGCTGCTGCTGTTGCACGGCCCGCCGGGCACCGGCAAGACATCCGCGCTGCGCACGCTGGCCCGCTCCTGGCGCGAGTGGTGCCAGGTGGACTGCGTGCTCGACCCGGAGCGGCTCTTCAACGACGTGGGCTATCTGATGGACATCGCCATAGGCGAGGACGACGGCTCGGCCAAGGGGCGGTGGCGGCTGCTGCTGCTGGAGGACTGCGACGAGCTGATCCGCGGGGAGGCCAAGCACACCGCCGGGCAGGCGCTGTCGCGGCTGCTCAACCTCACCGACGGGCTGCTGGGCCAGGGCCGCAACGTCCTCGTCGGGGTGACGACCAACGAGGACCTGGAGCGCCTGCACCCGGCGGTGGTGCGCCCCGGCCGCTGTCTGGCCCGGATCGAGGTGGGCTCCCTGTCGCGCGCGGAGGCGGTCGCCTGGCTCGGCCGGGAGGCCGAGGGGCTGGAGCAGGGCATCGGCCGCGACGGGGCGACGCTGGCGGAGCTGTACGCCCTGCGCCGGGGCACGGGGCCGGCGGCGGTGCCGGCGCAGGCGCCGGGGTCGGACGCGGGGCTGTATCTGTGACCTGATCTGTCGTCGGCGCCCGCGCCCGAGCGGCCCCGGCCGGCCCGGGGGAAGCGGGCTCTCAGAGCCTGTTTTCATACCCCGGTCGGACAGGCCGCGGCGTCTGGTGCGGTAGATCGCAAGGCGGAGGATCACCCTCGTACCGGGCGTACTTGGGTGACTCCGACAACGCCGCGAGGTGCCGTGCCAGGCGTCGCGGGCCCGGGCGGGGTATGAAAACAGGCTCTCAGCCCTCAGGGGTGCCGTAGGCCGCGCGCAGGGCGTCCTGGGCGACGGCGAGGGCCGCGTCCCGGTCCAGGCCCAGGCGCCGGACGTGCTGGGCGTAGGTCTGCGCGGCGGCGGCCGCCTGCCGGCGCGCGGCGTCACCCGCGGCGGCGATGAACGTGCCGTGCCGGCCGCGCGTCTCGATCACCCCGTCGGACTCCAGCGCCCGGTACGCCTTGGCGACGGTGTTCGCCGCCAGCCCCAGCTCCTCCGCGAACCCCCGGACGGTGGGCAGTTTGTGGCCCACCGGGAGCCGCCCGGAGCGCGCCTGGTCGGCGATCTGGGCCCGGAGCTGCTCGTACGGGGGCTCCTTGGCGCTGGGGTCGACGGCGATCTCGGGGCTCACATGGTCTCCTGCTGCTCTGGCCCGCTCCGGCGGGCCGCCGGGACGGGGCTCGCACGGTCGTGCGATGCGGTGCCGTGGCGGTGCGGTGGCCGTGACGAGCCGCGCGGTGCCGTGGCGGTGCGGTCGTGGCGGCCGCCGCGTGGTCACGGCCGTTCCGCCCTATTGTGTGGCACCGCGCCCGAGGACCCGGTCCAATGCCCCGCCGCGCCCGTGGAGTTCCTCCCAGGTCCCCTGTTCGGCGATCCGGCCGTCCTCCAGGACGGCGACGCGGTCGGCGCGCCGGATCGTGGCCGGGCGGTGCGCGATCACCAGGGTGGTGCGGTCGGCCGTGGCCGCGGCGAGGGCGGCGGCGAGCTCCGCGTCACCCTCGGCGTCGACATGGGCGGTGGCCTCGTCCAGGACGAGCACCCGGGGGTCGGTGAGCAGGGCGCGGGCCAGGGCGATCCGGGCGCGCTGACCGCCGGAGAGGGTGGCGCCGCGCTCGCCGACCGTACTGTCCAAGCCGTCGGGCAGGGCCTCGGCGATGCGGTCGACGCCACAGGCCGCGACGACGCGGTCGAGCGCGGCACCGTCCGCGCCGGGGGCGGCGAGCAGCAGATTGTCGCGCAGGGTGCCGTGGAAGAGGGCGGTGTCCTGGCCGACCAGGGCGACACGGGAGCGCAGTTCCGCGTCCGGGAGCCGGCGCAGGTCGACCGGGGGCGCGCCGCCGGCCGCGGGCACCAGTTCGATCGTGCCGTCCGTCGGGTCCCAGAAGCGCGCCACCAGATGGGCGATGCTCGTCTTGCCGGCGCCGGAGACCCCGACCAGGGCGACCGTACGGCCGGCGGGCACGTCGAGGTCCACGCCGCGCAGGACGGGCCCGGCGCCGTAGTCGAACCGCACCCCGCGCAGCCGCAGTC
>NZ_JBPQTV010000500.1:0-3184 GCF_051386515.1 Streptomyces sp. URMC 123
CGGCGGTGACACCGGCGATGCCGCCGCCCACGACCACGGCCGTGGACCGGTCGCGCCCGCCGGCCCCCGCCCTGAGCTGGGACGGAGCCTTCCAGCGCATCGACCGCGCGCTGCACGCGTACCACAGGGTCGCCGTGCGGCCGCTGCGCAAGGCGGCCATGAAGGCGGCCACCCGCTGGATCATCGAGCGCCAGGAGAACGACGGCTGCTGGGGCGGCATCCAGCCGCCGGCCGTCTACTCCGTCATCGCCCTCCACCTGATGGGCTACGACCTGGCCCACCCGGTGCTCCGGGCCGGCCTGGAGTCGCTCGACCGGTTCGCCGTCTGGTCCGAGCAGCCGGAGTCCGACGCCGAGGGCGCGCCGAGCGTCCCCGTCCGGATGATCGAGGCGTGCCAGTCCCCGGTCTGGGACACCTGTCTGGCCACCATCGCCCTGGCGGACGCGGGGCTGCCCGCCGACCACCCGGCCCTGGTCAAGGCCACCGACTGGATGCTGGGCGAGGAGATCACCCGTCCGGGCGACTGGGCCGTGCGCCGCCCCTCCCTCGCCCCCGGCGGATGGGCGTTCGAATTCCACAACGACAACTACCCCGACATCGACGACACCGCCGAGGTGGTGCTCGCGCTGCGGCGGGTGCGGCACCCGGAGCCCGAGCGGGTCGACGCCGCCGTCCGGCGCGGGGTGAACTGGAACCTGGGCATGCAGTCCCGGAACGGCGCCTGGGGGGCCTTCGACGTCGACAACACCAGCCCGCTGCCCAACCGGCTGCCCTTCTGCGACTTCGGCGAGGTCATCGACCCGCCGTCGGCGGACGTCACCGCCCATGTGGTGGAGATGCTGGCCATGGAGGGCCGGGCGCACGACCCGCGCACCCGCCGCGGCATCGAGTGGCTCCTCGCCGAGCAGGAGCCCAACGGGGCCTGGTTCGGCCGCTGGGGCACCAACTACGTCTACGGCACCGGATCGGTGGTCCCGGCCCTGACCGCGGCCGGCCTGCCCACCTCCCACCCCGCGATCCGCCGGGCCGTCGCCTGGCTGGAGAGCGTCCAGAACGAGGACGGCGGCTGGGGCGAGGACCAGCGCTCGTACCGCGACCGGGAGTGGATCGGCCGGGGCGCCACCACCCCCTCCCAGACGGCCTGGGCCCTGATGGCCCTGCTGGCGGCCGGCGAACGGGAGAGCGAGGCCGTACGGCGGGGCGTGGCGTGGCTGGTGGAGAACCAGCGGGCGGACGGCGGCTGGGACGAGCCGTACTTCACCGGCACCGGCTTCCCCTGGGACTTCTCCATCAACTACCACCTGTACCGGATGGTCTTCCCGGTCACCGCCCTGGGCCGCTACGTCAAGGACACGCCGCACGGGGCCTCCCTCGCCGCACCGGCCCCCGCCCTCGCCGCCCGGGGGGCCTGATGGCCTTACCGCTTCTGGTCACCTGTGCCCTCGGCATCGAGCGGCTGGCCCTGCGCCGCGGCAGCCGTGCCGGCGCCGCCGGGCCCGTCGCCCTGCTGCGCACGGGCATGGGGCCGGCGGCGGCCCGGCGGGCGGTGACCCGCGCGCTCGCCGAGGACCCGCGGCTGCGGGCCGCGCCGGTGCTGGCCACCGGCTTCTGTGCCGGGCTCGCCCCCAGCATGCGGCCCGGGGACGTGGTCCTCGCCGAGGAGACCCATGACGTGCCCGGCGGCGACGCCGGGCCACCGGCCCCGTGCCGGGACAACGGCCCGCTCGGAAAGGCGCTCGCCGAGCGGGGTCTGACCGTGCACAGCGGTCCGCTGTACTGTTCGGACCGCATCGTGCGCGGTGAGGAGCGAGCCCGGCTCGCGGCCCGCGGGGCCGTCGCCGTGGACATGGAGTCCGCCGCCGTGCTCGGCGCGGCGCTGGCGGCGGGTCCGCGTCCGGTTGCGGCCGTCCGGGTGGTCGTGGACGCTCCAGAACATGAGCTCATCCGATTCGGGACACTGCGCGGTGGAATATCGGCTTTCCGTGCACTGCGTGATGTCCTTCCCGTTTTTTTCGAATGGCACCGTTCTTTGCCGCTCCCCAGGAGGTGAGCCAGATGGCCATGCCGCTCCGTCAATCCATCCGGGTCGGGACGTACCTCTTTGAACAGAGAATGCTCCGCAAGCGCGAGAAGTTCCCGCTCATCGTCGAGCTGGAACCGCTCTTCGCCTGCAATCTGAAGTGCGAGGGCTGCGGCAAGATCCAGCACCCCGCCGGCGTGCTCAAGCAGCGCATGCCGGTCGCCCAGGCGGTCGGCGCCGTGCTGGAGTCGGGCGCGCCCATGGTGTCCATCGCGGGCGGCGAGCCCCTGATGCACCCGCAGATCGACGAGATCGTGCGCCAGTTGGTGGCCAAGCGGAAGTACGTCTTCCTGTGCACCAACGCCGTACTGCTGCGCAAGAAGATCGAGAAGTTCACGCCCTCGCCGTACTTCGCCTTCGCGGTCCACATCGACGGGCTGCGCGAGCGGCACGACGAGTCGGTGGCCAAGGAGGGGGTCTTCGACGAGGCCGTGGCGGCGATCAAGGAGGCGAAGCGGCGCGGCTTCCGCGTCACCACCAATTCGACCTTCTTCAACACCGACACCCCGCAGACCATCATCGAGGTGCTCAACTACCTCAATGACGATCTCCAGGTGGACGAGATGATGATCTCGCCCGCCTACGCCTATGAGAAGGCGCCCGACCAGGAGCACTTCCTCGGGGTCGAACAGACCCGGGAGCTGTTCCGCAAGGCGTTCTCCGGCGGCAACCGCAGGCGCTGGCGGCTCAACCACAGCCCGCTCTTCCTCGACTTCCTGGAGGGCAAGGCGGACTTCCCCTGCACGGCGTGGGCCATCCCCAACTACTCGCTCTTCGGCTGGCAGCGGCCCTGCTACCTGATGAGCGACGGCTATGTGCCCACCTACCGGCAGCTCATCGAGGAGACCGACTGGGACAAGTACGGCCGCGGCAAGGACCCGCGCTGCGCCAACTGCATGGCGCACTGCGGCTACGAGCCCACCGCCGTCCTCGCCACCATGACCTCCCTCAAGGAATCCATCAGGGCGGCCCGGGACACCGTGGCCGGGAATCGCGGGTGAGGACATGACGGCTCCAGGTTCGGTGGCGCTCGGAATGCCGTCCGTACCGACCAAGCTCGCCGATCGGCGGGTCAGCCGGAAGATCCAGGTCGGGTCGGTGGCC
>NZ_JBPQTV010000501.1:0-3149 GCF_051386515.1 Streptomyces sp. URMC 123
CGTCCCGCCCGCCCGAGGGCGAGAACCAGTACGACTGCCGCTCGAACACCGTGAAGGGCAGCGGCACCACCGCGCGCGGCCGCCCCTCGTCCAGCGCGGCCCAGTCCACCGCGCCGCCCGCGCAGTGCAGCCGGCCCAGCGACGTCAGCAGCGTCTCCCAGCCGTCCCGCCCCCGGTGCAGCGACGGCAGCCGGAGCACCTCGCCGCCGCCGTCCTCGGCCGCCACCACCGCCCGCGCCATGCCCAGCAGCGTCGGGTGCGGCCCGACCTCCACGAATGTGTCACAGCCCAGCCGGCGCAGCGCGCGCACCCCGTCCGCGAAGCGCACGGTGCCCAGCATGTGCTCCACCCAGCCGTCCGCGTCCACCCGCTCCACCGGCTCCCCGGTGGCGTCGAACACCCAGGGGACGGTGGGGCGCGCCGCCGTGACGGACCGCGCCGCCTCGCGCAGCGGCGCCGCCGCGCCGGCCATCAGCTTCGAGTGGAAGGCGTGCGAGACGGCCAGCCGCCGCACGGTGACCGAGCGCTCCCGCAGCACGTCGCCGATCGCCTCGATCTCCGGGCGCGACCCCGACAGCACCAGGTGGTCCGGGGCGTTGACCGCGGCGATCGCCACCGACGCGTAGGGCGCCGCGGCCGCCCGGACCGCGTCGGCGTCCCCCCGGCAGGCGATCATCGCCCCGTCGCCGGGCTGGGCGTCCATGTGCCGGCCGCGCACCGCGGCCAGCGTCAGCGCGTCCTCCAGGGAGAGCGCCCCGGCCACGCAGGCGGCGCCGTACGCGCCCACGCTGTGACCGAGCACCGCCGCCGGCCGCACGCCCAGCGAGATCCACAGCTCGGCCAGCGCCACCTCCAGCGCCACCAGCGCGGGCTGGCAGTGGCGGGTGCGCCGCAGCCGGTCGGCGTGGGCCTCGTCGAACAGCAGCTCCGGCAGTGCCGGGCCGCCGAGATGGGGGCGGAGCACCCGGTCGGCGCGCTCCAGGGTGCGGGCGAAGCCGGCGTGGGCGTCGTGCAGCGCCCGCCCCATGCCGGTGTACTGGGTGCCCTGGCCGCTGAAGAGGAAGGCGACCCTCGGCTCCGACCGGCCGATGACCTCGCCGCGCACGACGGCCGGCGCCGCCTCGTCGCGCGAGAGCGCGGCCAGCCCGGCGTCCAGCGCCGCGCGCGAGCCGCCCAGGACGACGGCGCGATGGGCGAGATGCGCCCGGCCGGTGCCGGCCGCCCGGCACAGCTCGGCCGGCGGCGTCCCCTCGTGGGCGGCCAGATGGGCACGGTAGCTCCGGGCGAGGGACCGCAGCGCCGTCGGCGTGTGGCCCGACAGGCACAGCGCGTGCACCGGCCGCTCGGCGAGCGGGGCGGCGGCCCCCGCGCCGCCCGCCGCCGGCCGCTCCCGTGGCAGGGGCGGCGCCTCCAGCACGGCGTGGGCGTTGGTGCCGCCGAAGCCGAAGGAGCTCACCCCGGCGCGCAGCGGCGGCCGGCCGGGCCCCGGGGCCGGCAGCGCCCTGCGGCTCGTGGGCACTTCCAGACCCGAACCCTCCCAGTCCATGCGCCGGTTGGGCGTGCGCAGATGGAGCAGTGGCGGCACCTCGCCGTGGTGCACCACCAGCGCCGCCTTGATCAGCCCGGCGATGCCGGCCGCGGCCTCCAGATGTCCGATGGCGGTCTTCGCCGAACCGACCAGGCACGGCTCGCCGCCGGCGCGGCCCGCGCCGTACACCGCCGACAGCGCCTCCCACTCCACGGGGTCGCCGAGCGAGGTGCCGGTGCCATGGGCCTCCACGTAGTCCACCTGGCGGCCCGTCAACCCCGCCTGCGCCAGGGCGCGTTCCAGGACGGCGCGCTGCGCCGCGCCGCGAGGGGCGGTCAGCCCGTTGGAGCGGCCACCGTGACTCACGGCGGAGCCCCGGATGACGGCGTAGATCCGGTCGCCGTCGGCCAGGGCCGCGGAGAGCGGCTTGAGGAGCACGAGGCCGACGCCCTCGCCGCGGACGTAGCCGTCGGCCGCGTCGTCGAAGGTGCGGCAGCGGCCGCCGGGGCTGAGCATCCGCCCCTCCGCGAAGGCCACCGACAGATTGGGCGTGATCAGCAGGTTCACCCCGCCCGCGAGCGCCGTGTCGCACTCGCCGGAGCGCAGGCTCTGACAGGCCGCGTGCACGGCGGCCAGCGACGAGGAGCAGGCGGTGTCCACGGCGAGGCTGGGGCCCTGGAGATCGAGGACGTAGCTGAGCCGGTTGGCGGCCACGGAGTGGGCGTTGCCCGTCGCCGCGTGGACGTCGACATCGGCGAGCCGGCCCATCGGCAGGGCCGCGTAGTCGTGGCCGCTGATGCCGACGAAGACGCCGGTGGGGCCGCCGGCCAGGGCGGTCGGCGCGATGCCCGCGTCCTCCAGGGCCTGCCAGGCGGTCTCCAGCAGCAGCCGCTGCTGGGGGTCCATGCGCTCGGCCTCCCGCGCGGAGATCCCGAAGAAGCGGGCGTCGAACGCGTCCACGCGGTCCAGGAACCCGCCGTACGGGGGCGCGTCGACCCGCCGGGCGTCCCAGCGGTCGGGCGGCACCTCGGTGACGGCGTCGCGGCCGTCGAGCAGCAGCCGCCAGTAGCCGCGGGCGTCGGGCGCGCCGGGGAACCGGCAGCCGATGCCGACGATGGCGACGGGCTCGGGGCCGGCGCCGCCCTCCGTTTCCCGACTGTGCGCGGGGGCGGCCGTCACGGTGGCGGGGCCGGCCGCGGGCATGGCCCGGGCCCCGGGGGCGGTGACGGCGCCCGCGGCGCCGTGGCCGGCGCCCAGATGGAGCGCGACGGCGCGCACGGTCGGATGGTCGAACACCACCCCGGGGGTCAGGGGGCGGCCCAGCCAGGCGCCGAGTTCGTCGCAGAGCGCGACGGCCTGACGGGAGCCCAGCCCGAGGGAGGCGAACGGCTGCGTCACGTCGATGCTGGTGGGCGGCAGCCCGAGCCGGGTGGCGACCCGGTCGACCAGCCACGTCTCGATCTCCCGCGCGCCCGGCCCGCCATGGGCCGCCGCCGGCCGCCCGGTGGCGCGTCCTTCGACTGCCGCTGAGGTGACGGGCGTTACGGGGGCTGGCCGAGCTGGGGCTGGACTACCCACGGCTGCTGGACGTCGTCCGGGCGGTCGAGCGCCGGCTCGGGGT
>NZ_JBPQTV010000502.1:0-3134 GCF_051386515.1 Streptomyces sp. URMC 123
GGCCGAGGATGTGCTCGCACATCCACTGCTGCACGCTGGTGAGCTTGTCGAAGCCGAGCCGCTGCGCCCGCACCCACCGCCCCAGATCGTCGCCCTGGTGCACGACGGTGCCGGGTTCGGTCGGCAGCTCGCCGCCGGCCTCCATGTGGAGCCGGACGAGGTGGAAGCACCGCTGCCACGCCACCGGCCAGGCCGGGCACCACGACGGGTCGATCTCCTCCAACTGCTCCCGCCGCTCGGCCGACAGCGCCCCCGCCGACGACTGAACCGGCAGGCCCTCGGCGCGCCGCTGCTCGATCTCCTGCGCCTTGCGGGCGGCCGCCCGCGCGTTCTTCAACCAGATCCCCACCCGGTAGCCCTGGTAGGTGGCGTCCAGCGGGGCCAGGAGGTGGCCGTGCTCGGTGGCCCACCCGCGCGCGGCGGCCAGGCCCTCCTCCCAGGCGACGTCGAAATGGCTCCAGATCATGCCGAGCTTCTCCAGCTGTTCGACGCGGTCGGCGTCCATGTCGCCGCGGGCGTAGAAGCGCCGGTTGTCGGCGATCCATTGCCCCAGCGGGAAGCCCGCGAGCGAAGCCGGCCACCCCTCGACCGCCGTCTCCGGATCGCGCTTGGAGGGCACGCGGAAGGTGAAGGGCACGCGCAGGTCGCCGTGCTCACGGACATAGATGACGGCCGCCTCCACCCCGCGCCGCCAGTGCTCGTGCTCCGGATTGAGGACCCGCAGGTTGATGAACGCGGCCAGCTGCGCCGGGTCGCGCGGCGTGGAGAACTTCAGCAGCGACCGCGCAGGCGCCGACGGTCCGGGCCCTTCCCCCTCGACTCGGCCTTCCTGACCTTCCCCGCGGCTCTGGACGCCCCTGACGAGGCTCTGCGCCTGCGGCTGCGCCAGAGCCTCCACCACGCGGGCGTCGTGCGCTCTGAGTGCCTCCAGCAGCTTCGCCAGTCCGCCGTACGCCCGGGAGGCCAGCATGTTGTCCGGCGTCTCCCCAGGTCCGAGCAGGACGGGCACGACGAGCGAGGCGACCTTGCCCTCGCCGGGCTGCATGCGCAGCGCGCGGCCGACGGCCTGGACGAGGTCGGGCATGGAGCCGCGCACGTCGGCCCAGTAGACGGAGTCGCAGTTCTTGGTGTCGACGCCTTCACCCAGTACCTTGACCGAGCCCAGGAAACCCTTCTCCACCACGGTGCCGTCGCCTGCGATGCCGGCCGCGAACTCGCCGAGGACCCGGCGGCGGTGGTGGGGCTTGTGCTCGCCGCACAGCCAGTCCGCCCAGATGGTCTTGGGGTAGAGCTCGGGGTCGGCGGCGTGCAGCTGGGCGGCGACGTGGGGGAGGCCGGCCGCGAACGCCTCGGCCTCCTTGACGACGTGGTGGAAGACGAGTGTGCGCCGGAAGCCCTCCTTGGCGGATGCCTTCACCAGGGCGGTCTGGAGGGGTGCGAGCCGGGCCCCGCGGACCTCGTCCGAGCGGCCCTCAGTGCCCAGGAGTCGGGCGGCCTGGAGCTGGGTGTCGGTGATGTCCACGCACACCACCTGATACGGCGCGCAGATTCCCCGGTCGATCGCCTCCGAGAGCGTCAGCGTGAAGCAGCGGGCACCGAACGGCCCGTCCGGATCGTCCTCCATCGATGCGACCAGCTCGCCCGGCGCGCCCCCGGAGTCCTGGTCCAGCTGCCACAGGCGGGGCGTCGCGGTCATGTAGAGACGGCGCAGGGCGGGGATGCGGGTGTTGTCGTGGACGATCGCCCACGGCTTTCCGATCCGGCCCGACGTCCGGTGCGCCTCATCGACCACGATCAGGTCCCAGCCCGGGAGGCCGGCCTGGTGCGCGCGCTCCAGCGTGCCCAGCCCGAGGGAGGCGTACGTGGCGAACACGGTGATTTTGTCGAACGGCCGTACCCAGTCGACCAGCTCCTCCACGTCCGTGGTGTTGGGGAAGGTCACGTCCTCGCCCCGCAGGGACGACACACCGATCATCGGGCCCGTACGGCCTCCTTCGCACCACGCAGCCCCGGTCTGCGCCAGCAGGTCCAGCGACGGGACGAGCACCAGCACACGGCCCGCACGGAGCTCCTCAGCGCTCCGGGTGGCCACGAGGCTCTTCCCCGACCCGGTCGCCATGATCACCTGAGTCCGGAGCCCTCTCGGAGGCACAGTAGATCTTGCAGGCAATTCGAGGGCACACAGCACCGCGTCCACGGCTTCTCGCTGATGGGGACGCAGGTGCTTCACTGTCATTCGAGTCTGCCTTCTTCTGTCGGCCGCGCGGGCAGTCACGCGGCGGGAACCTGGAAACCTTCTTGTCGGGGCGTGCATTCGTTGCCGAGAGCACCACCGACTCCCGTCCACCGATCCAGCTCATTCGCAGGGAAGCGTGACCTGGATCGGCTCCTCGCCCCACTGATGCTGCTGCCCCAGTCCAGAGTCTATCCGAAGTAAAAAATGAAGCAGGCAATCGCTCACGCAACGCCCAGCCACCTGGCTCAAGGTCAGGGCAACCAGACCCTCATCAACCCTGCCGCGATACTTCAGGCCGCCTCAGGCGACAGTGACGGGAATCCAGCTCACTCCCCTCCTCGCCTGATCACGGGGGTGGCCCAGGCGGTACGCCCTCAACTGCTGTAGAAGCTGAACAGCCGGCTCCAGTGGGGCCGGGTGAAGGACCCTGAGGCGACTGGCCCGACCAGCAAGGACTACGCCATGCAGCAGGTCACCGAGATCCTCTTCCCAGCAGTCACTACCTGATGCTCACCCAGCAGCCCCAACAAGCCTGACGACCAGCCAGGCACTCCGTTCAGGTCTGTATGGGCGGTGGCGGGGCATACGGGCCTCACCCGTTTGAGAGGAGCTTGCTCGATGCTTGGCATAGTTGCGGCGGTGCTGTTCTTCTTCGCATTTTTGATCAATGCGGCAGAGATCGGTACCAACGATGTGTTCTCCTCGACGAATGTGATGCTGCTGGGACTGACGGCTCTGGCTTTGCATGTGGCCGGAGTGGGTACTGGCCGAGCCCGCAGACGCTGACCCCCTGGCCCCACGTACCCCGTGACAGCCCATCACCAGAACGGCGGCTTCCCCAGCCCAGAGCCCCTGCCCTTGCAGCCAGCCAGGCCCGCGGCAGCGGGCCGTAAGGGGT
>NZ_JBPQTV010000503.1:0-3114 GCF_051386515.1 Streptomyces sp. URMC 123
CCTCCGAGCGGGGGCTCGGCCTCCGGCTGGCGGAACCGGTGCCTCCGGGCGGGGAAACCGGCGCGGACCCGGGAACGTCCCCGGTTTTCCCCCTTACGGGATGTCACAGGTCCGCAGCAAACCGGGCAGGTTGGGGCAGCGCCGTCACCTGCGCGCGACCGACCAGGTACGTTCGATTACGTGGCTGGATTCAGGATGGGACGCGGCCGGGACTCCCGCTCCGCGCAGCAGCAGGCGTCGCAGCAAGGGCAGCAGCCGTACGGGGCACCGTACGGCGGCCGTCCCGTGCCTCCTCCGCACGGGCAGCAGGGGCAGTACGGACAGCCCGGCCCCCGCGCGCCGTACGGACAGCAGGCGCCGCAGGGCCGGCACCCGGACCAGTGGCAGCAGCCGTACGGCGGTGGGCCGGGCGACGAGCCGGAGTACTTCGGCGACGGCGGCCACGGCGCGGACCCGTACGCCAACTCCCCGGGCCACACGCAGGCGTTCCGCATAGACGAGGGCCAGGACCCGTACGGCGCCCCGTACGACCCGTACGACGGCGGGGACGACCGGGTGAGCACCTATCGGGCCGGCCAGGACCCGGTGGTGCCGGCGGGGCCGCGGCTGCCCTGGAAGGAGCTGCTGAGCGGGATCGTGCTGCGCCCCGGGCCCACGTTCTGGCAGATGCGGGACTACCCCGTGTGGGGTCCGGCGCTGGTCGTCACCTTCGTCTACGGCCTGCTGGCGGTCTTCGGCTTCGACAAGGCGCGCCAGGACGTCCTGAACGCCACGCTGTCCAACAGCATCCCGTGGGTGGTGATCAGCGGCATCGCCATGATCATCAGCGGGCTGCTGCTGGGCGCGGTCACCCATACGCTGGCACGGCAGCTCGGCGGCAACGGGACCTGGCAGCCGACGGTGGGCCTGTCCATGCTGATCATGGCGATCACGGACGCGCCGCGGCTGCTCTTCGCGATGTTCCTGGGCGGGGACAGCCCGCTGGTGCAGGTGCTGGGCTGGGCGACGTGGGTGGCGGCGGGGGCGCTGTTCACGTCGATGGTGAGCAAGTCGCACGATCTGGCGTGGCCGAAGGCGCTGGGGGCGTCGTCGATCCAGCTGGTGGCGCTGTTGGCGCTGGTGAAGCTGGGGACGCTGTAGCGGCGTCGGTACGGACACGGAAAGGGCCCCCCGCGGTGCGCGGGGCCCTTTCAGGTGGTGAGACGTCGGGTCGGACGCCGGGTCAGGCGTCGAGGACCTGGCCCTCGCGCTGGACGACGGGCGGCTCGACGGACCAGGGGAAGTTGATCCACTCGTCGGTCTTCTTCCACACGTACTCGCACTTCACGAGCGAGTGGCTCTTCTCGTAGATCACCGCGCTGCGGACCTCGGCGACGTGGTCGAGGCAGAAGTCGTGCACGAGCTTCAGCGTCTTGCCGGTGTCGGCGACGTCGTCGGCGATCAGGACCTTCTTGTTGGAGAAGTCGATCGCGTTGGGCACCGGCGCGAGCATCACGGGCATCTCGAGGGTGGTGCCGACGCCGGTGTAGAACTCCACGTTGACCAGGTGGATGTTCTTGCAGTCCAGGGCGTAGGCGAGACCGCCCGCGACGAAGACGCCGCCCCGGGCGATGGAGAGCACGACGTCCGGCTCGTAGCCGTCGTCGGCGATGGTCTGGGCCAGCTCACGGATGGCCCGGCCGAAGAGGTCGTAGGTGAGGTTCTCGCGCACGGCGCTGGTGTCGGACATGTCAGACCTGGGTCCTATGGAAGTTCAGATAGGAGCGGGAGGGGGTCGGCCCGCGCTGGCCCTGGTAGCGGGAGCCGTAGCGCTCGGAGCCGTACGGGTGCTCGGAGGGCGAGGTGAGCCGGAACATGCAGAGCTGCCCGATCTTCATCCCCGGCCAGAGCTTGATCGGAAGCGTCGCCACGTTGGACAGCTCGAGCGTCACGTGCCCGGAGAACCCGGGGTCGATGAAGCCGGCCGTGGAGTGCGTGAGCAGCCCGAGCCGGCCGAGGCTGGACTTCCCCTCCAGCCGGGAGGCGATGTCGTCGGGGAGGCTGATGACCTCGTAGGTGGAGGCCAGCACGAACTCACCGGGGTGGAGGATGAACGCCTCGTCGCCCTCCGGCTCGACCAGCCGGGTCAGATCGCTCTGCTCCATGGCGGGGTCGATGTGCGGGTAGCGGTGGTTCTCGAACACCCGGAAGAAACGGTCCAGCCGTACATCGATGCTCGACGGCTGCACCATCGAGGCATCGTACGGATCGATACTCACCCGCCCGGCGTCGATCTCGGCCCGGATGTCCTTGTCTGAGAGAAGCACGGTGGCAGGTTACGCGGACAAAGCGGGCCCGGCCCAATCGGACCGGGCCCGCGAGGGTCTTTCGCCATCGGTTCGAGTGGCGGCGACGTGACGTGGACCGGCTCGCCGGGCCCTTGCGCGTGACCGCTCACGACCGGTTGTTACCGCTCGCTACCGTTCCTTACCGCTTCCCGACGAGGTGGGGCACCGGCACGGCGCTGCGCAGCCGCGCACAGCGCGGGCAGCGCAGCAGCCGCCCGGGCCCGAGCCGGCCGGAGCCGAGGTGCTGCATCGGGAACGAGGCGGTGCTGAAGACGTGCCCCTCGGCACAACGAACGACGGTGCGCTGCTCCATCGAGTCCCTCTCCCCAAGGTGGTCCATACGTACTGGGACGACAAAAGCCACATTAGGGGATGACCCGGGCGCACTCGAAGGCGGCACTCCGACCCCACGGTACGCCCCAACTCCCGCGCTCCGCGCGCGTGTCCCCCACCCCCGACACCACAAGGGCCCCGCGGCGCGTACGCCGGGGGCCCGGATGGGGTACAGTGTGCGACGGTGAGACCTCAAGAGGTCGCTCACGCGGGTGTAGTTTAATGGTAGAACATGAGCTTCCCAAGCTCAGAGCGCGGGTTCGATTCCCGTCACCCGCTCCAAGAAAAGCCCCAGGCCAACGGCCCGGGGCTTTGTTGTTGCCCGGACCGCGCCAGGCGTTGGCCCGATCATCCGCCGCAGCCCCGATGTGCCGGGGACGTGTTCGTGATCGACGCCCTACGCGGCTGGGGCCCGCGTCCTCCGGGGGCGGGCCCGACCGGCCCCCGCCGGTCG
>NZ_JBPQTV010000504.1:0-3113 GCF_051386515.1 Streptomyces sp. URMC 123
GTCGTGGGAGGGTCGGCGGGGCCGGCGGTCCCGGGCCGCCGGGGTCGGGGGATCAGGAGGAGGCCAGGAACTTCAGAATGCGGTCGTTCACCTCCTCCGGGGCCTCCAGGAGGGGGAAGTGCCCGACGCCGTCGAGGAGCACGCCGTCGGAGCCCTCCGGCAGCAGCGCGACGATGTCGTCCAGCGTGGCGGCGTCGACGATCGGGTCCTCGCTGCCGTGGAGATAGAGCGTGGGCTGGGTGGGCAGCTCGGCCAGGAGGGCGCCCATCTCCCAGCGGTCGGTGCCGAAGGTGTCGGCGGGGAAGTTCTGCCGGTAGAGACCGAGGGTGGCGCGCAGGTTCGCGGGGTCGCGCATGGCGTCCTTGCCGGCCTCGCGGTCGAAGGTGGAGTCGAAGCCGGGAACGGTCCCGGTCCAGTGCTGCCACAGCCAGTCCAGATAGCGGAAGTTGTCGACCGGGACGATGTCGTCGGCCATGCCCATCTGGAAGAAGTAGAAGTGGCTGTTCTTGTGGATCTGTACGGGGTCGGCGGCCTTGCGCGCGTAGAAGCGGACCGGCGGTACGTCGGACACCACGGCCTTGGCCCAGCGCTCCGGCTCCCGGACGGTGGCGCCCCAGGTGACGAAGCCGCCCCAGTCGTGGCCGACGAGAACCGCGTCCTCGTCGCCGCCGAGCACCTCGTGCAGGGCGTTCGCGTCGTCGATCAGATCGGTGAGGAGCATGCTGCCGTCGGCCGGCAGTGAGCTGGGGGCGAACCCGCGCAGGGCGGGGGCGACGGCCCGGTACCCGGCCTCGGCCAGCCGCGGCATCAGATGCCGCCACATGCTCGGCGCCTCCGGAAACCCGTGCAGCAGCAGGGCGAGGGGCCCCTCGCCCTGCTCCAGGTAGGCGAAGTCGATGCCGTTGGCGGTGACGCGCTGGTGTTCCATGACGGATCTCCCTTGATCGGCGAACGCGAGAACCCACGGCTGACCGCCGCGCCGCCCGCGTCTGTAACGAACGTTCTATCTAGACCGTAGCAGCGGCTGTAACGAGCGTTCTAGTGGTTTCTCGGAGAAGTTTTCGCGCCGGCGGCGGGAGAGGCGCAGGGGCGCGATGGCCGCTGGGGCGGGACGCGCGGAAGGGGCGCCGGCGCCAATGCGTCTCCCGTGCGGGGGAGTTGGCGGGCGCGTCGGCCGACGCGTGGTCGGCGCGCCCCTCTTGGAGGGGCGGCATGGCCTCGAAAGGCCCCGGAAACGAGTCAGGGGCCTGACCCACTTTCGTGGATCAGGCCCCTGACCTGCTACTTCTCAGTCGGGGTGGCGGGATTTGAACCCACGACCTCTTCGTCCCGAACGAAGCGCGCTGCCAAGCTGCGCTACACCCCGAAGCAACGAGCTCTACTTTAGCGGACCGATCGCCGGAGACGAAATCCGGTTATCGGGCCCGCGCTGGTGGGGAGGGGGAGGGCCACCGCGCGGGCCGTGGTCGGGGGGTGTCGGAGGGGGCTCGGCGCCCCCTCAGCGGTCCTCGGCCGGGGTGAGCGTCAGCAGCGTCGCCTCCGGCGGGCAGGCGAAGCGGACCGGGGTGTAGCGGTTGGTGCCGCAGCCCGCCGAGACGTGGAGGTACGAGGTGCGGCCCGCGGCCGTGTGCGTCGACAGGCCCTTGACCCGGTCCGTGTCCAGGTCGCAGTTGGTGACCAGCGCGCCGTAGAAGGGGACGCACAGCTGGCCGCCGTGCGTGTGGCCCGCGAGGATCAGCGGATAGCCGTCGGCCGTGAACGCGTCCAGGACCCGCAGATACGGCGCGTGGACCACCGCCAGCGACAGGTCCGCGTCCCGGTCCGGGCCGCCCGCCACCTCCGGGTAGCGGTCCCGCTTGATGTGCGGGTCGTCCAGACCGGTCAGCGCGATCTCCAGGCTGTCCAGCCCGCCCAGCTTCAGCCGGCCCCGGGTGTTGGTCAGCCCGACCCAGCCCGCCGCGTCGAAGCCGTCCCGCAGGCTCTCCCAGGGGTTGCGGCGGACGCCGATCGCCGGGTCGTTCTTGCCGTTGAGGCCGTGCTGGCCGCGGGCCTTCTCCAGCAGGTAGCGGCCCGGGTTGCGCAGCTTCGGCGCGTAGTAGTCGTTGGAGCCGAACACATACGCGCCGGGCAGCTCCATCAGCGGGCCCAGCGCGTCCAGCAGCTCGGGCACCGCTTCCGGGTCGGACAGGTTGTCACCGGTGTTGATCACGAAGTCGGGGCGCAGCCCGGCCAGCGCCTGGAGCCAGCGCACCTTCTTGCGCTGACCGCTCACCAGATGGATGTCCGAGACCTGGAGCACGCGCAGCGGGCGCATCCCCCGGGGCAGCACGGGCACGGTGACCCGGCGGAGTCTGAACGAGCGGGCTTCGAAGCCGGCGGCATAGGCGAGTCCGGCGGCGCCGACTGCCGTGATTCCCAGAGGTACTGCGTATCGCGCGCGCATGGCCCCATCGTCGCAGACCCCGCCGAGCCGCCGCCCGGGCCCCGTCCTCGGACCGCGGCCAGCGGAATTGCGGTGGGCGATCCGGCCCCCGCCCTGGCAGACTCGGGCCCATGACCACGCTCAAGAACCGGTTGCACGAGGACCTCACCGCCGCGATCAAGGCGCGCGACGAGCTCCGCTCCTCCACCCTGCGGCTCACCCTTTCCGCGATCACCAAGGAGGAGGTCGCCGGCCGGACGGCGCGTGAGCTGTCGGACGAGGAGGTCCAGCAGGTGATCACCCGCGAGGCGAAGAAGCGGCGGGAGGCCGCCGAGGCCTTCGCCCAGGGCGGCCGGGCCGAGCAGGCCGACCGGGAGCGGGCCGAGGGCGAGGTGCTCGCCGAGTACCTGCCCCAGCAGCTCACCGACGAGGAGCTGGAGGCGCTCGTCGAGCAGGCCGTGGCCGAGTCCGGCGCCGAGGGTCCGAAGGCCATGGGCGCCGTCATGAAGATCGTCAACCCCAAGGTCGCGGGGCGCGCGGAGGGCGGCCGGGTCGCCGCCGCGGTCAAGCGCCGGCTCGCCGGCGCGTAGCGCGCCGATACCGAAAGGGGTGTGGCCCACGAACCACGCCGCCAGCCTGCCGTCCGTCGTACCCGTCTTGCCCGCGCTGTCGCGCCCGTCCAGCCCGGCCT
>NZ_JBPQTV010000505.1:0-3104 GCF_051386515.1 Streptomyces sp. URMC 123
GTATAAGAGACAGTTTTTCCGCCGCGGCGGACACGCCCCCCGCCCGCCGCGGCGGAAAAATGACCCCGACCAAGGTCAAGCGGATGGCCGAAAACATTCCTAGGCTGGGGCCAGGGCGTACACGTCCCGTGACGAGGCGAGGTGGCGGCGGTGGCTGGCGAGCAGCAGGACGGCGATGCCCGCCTCCGCGCCGTGGTGGAACTGGCGCAGGCGATGGCCGCGGCGCAGGTGCCCCACGAGTCCGTCCGCGCCGCCGCCAACGGCGCCCGCCGCGCCCTGGGCGGCACCTTCGCCGCGATCTCGGCCTGGGAGCGTGACCAGGGCCGGCTCCGCGTCCTGGTGAACGTCGGGGAGCTCGCCCCGGACGAGGAGGAGTTCCCGGACGACGAGTCGTACCCCGTGCACCAGTTCCCCGAGATCACGGAGTTCCTCCACGAGCGCTGGGCCGGCGCGGTCCCCAACGCCTGGGTGGAGACGGCCGAGGGCCCCGAGCCGGGCCGCGCGCCCGGTTCGTACTGCCAGCAGCGGGTGGCCGCCCTGCGCCGCCGTGGCCGCGGCTGCTGTGTCGTCGCGCCCATCGTGCTCCACGGGCGCGCCTGGGGAGAGCTGTACGTGGCGCGCCGCGCCGGCCAGCCCGTGTTCGACAGCGCGGACGCCGGCTTCGCGACCGTACTGGCCGCCGTGATCTCCGCCGGCATCGCCCAGACCGAGCGCCTGGAGGAGGCGCGGCGGCTGGCGTTCACCGATCCGCTCACCGGCCTGGCCAACCGCCGGGCCGTGGACCTCGGCCTCGACCAGGCGCTGGAGCGCCACCGCTCCGAGGGCACGGTCGTCAGCCTGGTCGTCTGCGACCTCAACGGCCTGAAGCGGGTCAACGACTCGCACGGCCACGCCGTCGGCGACCGCCTGCTGGAGCGGTTCGGGGTGGTCCTCTCGCTCTGCGGCGCGATGCTCCCCGGCACGCTCGCCGCACGCCTCGGCGGCGACGAGTTCTGCCTGCTGGCGGTCGGCCCCTCCGCCGACGAGGTGGTGGCCGTGGCGGGCGAGCTGTGCCGCCGCGCCGCCGCGCTGGACCTCGGGGACGGCGTGGCCTGCGGGGTGGCCTCCACGGGCGACCCCATCGGGCCCGTGCCGTCCGCGCGCCGGCTGTTCCGCATGGCGGACGCCGCCCAGTACCGGGCGAAGGCCGCACGGGCCGTGCAGCCCGTCGTCGCCGGCCGCGAGGGGCCCGAGGACCCGGTGGTCCACCTCGTGGACTCGTCGTCGCCGGCCCCCCACGACCGCCGTCGCTTCCGGGGGCGCCGCTGAACGCTTCCCCGGCCATGACGGCCCGCCCCTCCGGCCGCCCCTCGCCGCCCCGGCCCGACCGGCGACCGATCTCCGGACGATCCCCGGCCGATCATGGAACGATCCCCGGCCGATCACCGGCCGACCGGCGGCCCGGAGAATCGACGGGTGACATCTTCGGATTCAGTCTCTAGGGTGCCTGAATATGGATATGCACACTGTGGTGGTGGGGACCTCCGGGACCAGCGCGGAGGATGTCATCGCCGTGGCGCGCGGCGCGGCACGGGTGGAGCTGTCCCCCGACGCCCTGTCCGCGCTCGCCGCGGCCCGTGAGGTCATCGACGCGCTCGCCGCCAAGCCGGACCCGGTGTACGGCGTCTCGACCGGCTTCGGCGCCCTCGCCGTACGCCACATCAGCCCCGAGCTCCGCGTCCAGCTCCAGCGCAACATCGTCCGCTCGCACGCCGCCGGCATGGGCCCGCGTGTCGAGCGCGAGGTGGTGCGCGCGCTGATGTTCCTGCGCCTGAAGACCGTCGCCTCCGGCCGTACGGGCGTGCGCCCCGAGGTCGCGCGAACCATGGCCGCGGTCCTCAACGCCGGCATCACCCCCGTGGTGCACGAGTACGGCTCCCTCGGCTGCTCCGGCGATCTCGCGCCCCTGTCGCACTGCGCCCTGACCCTGATGGGCGAGGGCGACGCGGAGGGCCCCGACGGCACCGTACGGCCCGCCGCGGAGCTCCTCGCCGAGCACGGCATCGAGCCCGTGACCCTGCGCGAGAAGGAGGGCCTGGCGCTCCTCAACGGCACCGACGGCATGCTGGGCATGCTCGTCATGGCCTGCGCCGATCTCGCCCGCCTGTTCACCTCGGCCGACATCACCGCGGCCCTGTCCCTGGAGGCCCTGCTCGGCAGCGAGCGCGTCCTCGCGCCCGAGCTGCACGCCATCCGGCCGCACCCCGGCCAGGCCGCCAGCGCCGCCAACATGCTGCGGGTGCTGGCCGGCTCCGGCCTCACCGGCCACCACCAGGACGACGCGCCCCGCGTGCAGGACGCGTACTCCATCCGCTGCGCCCCGCAGGTCGCCGGCGCCGGCCGGGACACCCTCGACCACGCCCTGCTGGTCGCCGGGCGCGAGCTCGCCGCCGCGGTCGACAACCCCGTGGTGCTCCCCGACGGCCGGGTCGAGTCCAACGGCAACTTCCACGGCGCCCCGGTCGCCTATGTGCTGGACTTCCTGGCCGTGGCCGCCGCGGACCTCGCCTCCGTCGCGGAGCGCCGCACGGACCGGCTGCTCGACAAGAACCGCTCGCACGGCCTGCCGGCCTTCCTCGCGGGCGACCCCGGCGTCGACTCCGGGCTCATGATCGCCCAGTACACGCAGGCCGCCCTCGTCAGCGAGATGAAGCGGCTGGCGGTGCCCGCGTCCGTGGACTCCATCCCCTCCTCGGCCATGCAGGAGGACCACGTCTCCATGGGCTGGTCGGCCGCGCGCAAGCTCCGTACGGCCGTCGACAACCTCGCCCGTGTCATCGCGGTCGAACTGGTGGCGGCGACCCTGGCGCTGGAGATGCGCGGCGAGCTGAGCCGGGAGGGGATGCTGCCGGCGCCCGCGTCCCGGGCGGTGCTCGCCGCGCTGCGCGAGGCGGGCGTCGACGGGCCCGGCGGGGACCGGTTCCTGGCGCCCGACCTGGCGGCGGCGGAGGAGTTCGTCCGCTCCGGGCGACTCGTCGAGGCGGCGGAGACCGTCACGGGCCCGCTGGCGTAACGCCCGGACGAGCCATGAAACGCGAGGGGCGGGCCGGTCACCACCGGCCCGC
>NZ_JBPQTV010000506.1:0-3101 GCF_051386515.1 Streptomyces sp. URMC 123
GGGCAGGGGCGCGCCGGCCCGCAGGACGGTGGCGGACAGGGCGGGGACGGTCACCGTGAGCCGGGCGTCGGCGCCGCTGCGCGGGGCGGCGTCGCCGCCGTGGAGGGTGCGGAAGGCGGTGTCGGGGGTGCCGGTGGGGAGGGTGACGGTCCGCGGCTCGGTGGCGTTGTTGACCGCCACCACGTATTCGACGCGCTGGCGCGGGTCGGTGCGGGAGACGGCGAGGACGGAGCCGTCGGCGTGGCGATGGGTCTGGACGCCGTCGCGGAGGGCGGGGTGCTCCTTGGTGAGCTTCGACAGCGCGGCGATCGACCGGTACAGCGGGTGGCCGGTGTCGTAGGCGTCCTCGGCGTGGGTGCGGTCGGTGCCGATGCGGTCGTCGTCGAGGTAGTCGGGGGTGCGGGAGGCGAAGAGGCTCTGGCGGGCGTCCTTGTCGCCGCCGGCGCCGGTGAAGCCCTGTTCGTCGCCGTAGTAGACGACGGGGTTGCCGCGGGTGAGGAACATCAGCTCGTGGGCGAGCCGGGCGCGCCGGAGCAGTTCCGCGTCGTCGGCGCCGGGGTTGTCCTGGCGCAGGAAGGCGCCGATGCGGCCCATGTCGTGGTTGCCGAGGAAGGTCACCTGCTCATAGGCGTTGGCCTTGTCGGTGGTGTAGCGGTAGTCCTGGGCGAGGACCGAGGCGAGCTTGGTGGCCGGGCCGCCCTGGGAGACGTAGGAGCGGGCGGCCTCCTGGAAGGGGAAGTCGAGGGTGGCGTCGAGGCGGCCGCGGGTGACGTAGGGCGCGGTGGTGGCGGGGTCGCCGGAGTAGACCTCGCCGAACAGGAAGAAGTTCTCGCGGCCCTTGCGGGCGGCGTAGCGGTCGAGGGCGGTGGCCCACTGGGTCCAGAAGTCCATCTCGACGTGCTTGACGGTGTCGATGCGGAAGCCGTCGACGCGGAAGTCCTCGACCCAGCGCTGGTAGATCCGCGCCATGCCCTCGCGGACCTCGGGCCGCTCGGTCCACAGGTCGTCGAGGCCGGAGAAGTCGCCGTGCTCGGAGCTCTCCCCGGCGAAGGTGGAATCGCCCCGGTTGTGGTACATCGTCGGGTCGTTGAGCCAGTCGGGCACCTTGCGCTCGCCGGGGCGCGGCTTCGGGGTGTACGGGGAGGCGTCGGCGTCGACCTTCTTCCCGTCCACGCCGGCGCGGTCGTCGAAGGGGCGCCCGTCGCGGTCCAGATAGGGGTACGCGCCCTTGGGCCGGTATCCGTACTCCTTCTCGGCGTAGTCGATGGTGTCCGCGGTGTGGTTGGTGATGACGTCGAAGAAGACCTTCATGCCCTTGGCGTGGGCCTTGTCGATCAGGGCGGTCAGCTCGGCGTTGGTGCCGAAGTGGGGGTCGACCTGGGTGAAGTCGGTGATCCAGTAGCCGTGGTAGCCGGCCGAGACGTTGTTTCCCGTGCCCTGGACGGGCTTGTTCTTGAACACGGGGGCGAGCCAGAGGGCGGTGGTGCCCAGGCCCTTGATGTAGTCCAGCCGCTCGGTGAGGCCCTTGAGGTCCCCGCCCTGGTAGAAGCCCTTGTCGGTGGGGTCGTGGCCGTGGTCGGTGCGGCCGCCGGGGATGCCGCCCCTGTCATTGGCGGTCGAGCCATTGGCGAATCGATCCGGCAGGACGAAGTAGAACTGCTCGCGGGTCAGGTCGTGGCGCGCGGGCCGCCACATGGAGGGCCAGCGCCGTCCGGGGCGCGAGCACGACGCTCACCCGCCCGTCCGCGCCGACCGTGACGGACCGCCCCGTACAGCCGCCGCCGGCCCCCGGCGCCCCGGTCTGCACATCGCAGTACGTCCCGGCCGGCAGCCCCGTGCGCAGGTCCTGCCGGAGCTCGCCGCCCTCCTGGTTGATCGCCACGAAGCCCTTGTCGCCGCGCCCGAAGGCGATCGCGTCGTTGCCGTTGTCCCACCAGTGGGTCACGGGCGTGCCGCGGACGGCGTTGCGGAAGGCGACCATGCGCCGGATCTCGGGCCACTTGTGCTGGCACTTCCAGCCGCCCTGCCAGCAGGCGCGCACCGCGCCCCCGTTCGGCGGGCCGGCGTCGCGGTCGGTGAACTCGTAGCCGGAGTGGATGTCGGGCGCCCCGTAGGGCCAGGCGAGCATGAAGACGTTGGCGAGGGTGTAGTCGGCGCCGTCCTTGTAGCTGAGGGTGTCGCCACCGCGCTCGGTGTCGTGGTTGTCGACGAAGACACCGGCCCGGCCGCCGGGCAGATAGGCCCAGCCCTCGCCGTAGTTCCGCAAGTAAGCCAGTTTCTCCCGCTGGAGGACCCGCTTGAGGTCGCGGGCGTAGCGGAACTCCTGGACATCGCCGTTGTCGAGGTACTCGGCCGGGGAGACGGCCTCGCCGTCGCCGTGAATGGTCTCCTGCTTCCAGTGGGCGCCGGGGTTCTTCATCCGGGCCTTGATCGCGGCGAGGTCGGCGGCCGGGACGTGCTTGGCGGCGTCGATCCGGAAGCCGTCGACGCCCAGGGAGCGCAGGTCGTCGAGGTGGCCGGCGAGCCGGGTGCGGACGTACTCCTCGCCGGTGTCGAGGTCGGCGAGCTGGAGGAGTTCGCAGTGCTGGACGTGGTAGCGGTCCTGGTAGTTGCTGACGGGGTGCCGGCAGTCGTCCATGTCCTGGCCCTGGTAGAGGCCGGGGTAGTCGTACTTCGTATACGGCGATCCGCCGGTGCCGGTGCCCGAGCCGGCGGCCATGTGGTTGACGACCGTGTCGACGACCACCTTCACCCCGGCCGCGTGACAGGTGTCGACCATGGCCTTGAAGGCGGCGCGGTCGCCGAGCCGTCCGGCGATGCGGTAGCTCACCGGCTGGTACGAGGTCCACCACTGGTCGCCGCGGATGTGCTCCTGGGGCGGGGAGACCTGGACGAGGCCGTAGCCGGAGGGGCCGAGGACGTCGCGGCACTCACGGGCGACGGAGGCGAAGTTCCACTCGAACAGGACGGCGGTGACGTCCTTGTCGCCGGGCGGTGCGGCCAGGGCTGGAGGTGGGGGTGGCAGCGCGAGGGCGGCGAGCTCCGGCAGGACCTGCGCACGGGGCTGCGGGCCGGGACGTACTGCGATGTGCAGACCGGGG
>NZ_JBPQTV010000507.1:0-3060 GCF_051386515.1 Streptomyces sp. URMC 123
CCCCCCCCCCCCCCCCCCCCCCCCCCCCCCTCGTCCCAGCGGGTCACACCTGGACGCGGCGCTCCACCACATCCACGAGCTCGGCGATCGCCTCGTCGCGGGCGATGCCGTTCTTCTGCGAACCGTCGCGGTAGCGGAAGGAGACCGTGCCCGCGTTCATGTCGTCGTCACCCACGATGATCATGAACGGCACCTTGGACTTCTGCGCGTTGCGGATCTTCTTCTGCATCCGGTCGGACGAGGCGTCCACCTCGACCCGCAGCCCGCGCTTCCTCGCCTCCTGGGCGAAGTCCTGCAGGTACGACACATGCGCGTCGCCGACCGGGATGCCGATCGCCTGCACCGGGGCCAGCCACGCCGGGAACGCGCCCGCGTAGTGCTCCAGCAGCACGCCGAAGAACCGCTCGATCGAGCCGAACAGCGCGCGGTGCAGCATGACCGGCTGCTGCTTGGAGCCGTCCGCCGAGGTGTACTCCAGGCCGAACCGCTTGGGCTGGTTGAAGTCCACCTGCAGGGTCGACATCTGCCAGGACCGGCCGATCGCGTCGCGCGCCTGCACCGAGATCTTCGGGCCGTAGTACGCGGCGCCGCCCGGGTCCGGCACCAGCGGCAGGCCCTGCTTCTCGGCGGCCTGGCGCAGCGCCTCGGTGGCCTCGGCCCAGTCCTCGTCCGAGCCGATGAACTTGTCGGAGTCGTCGCGGGTGGACAGCTCCAGCTCGAACTCGTTCAGGCCGTAGTCGCGCAGCAGGTCCAGGACGAAGGTGAGGAGCTTGTCGAGCTCCTCCGCCATCTGCTCCTTGGTGCAGTAGATGTGCGAGTCGTCCTGGGTGAAGCCGCGCGAGCGGGTCAGGCCGTGCACGACGCCCGACTTCTCGTACCGGTACACCGTGCCGAACTCGAACAGGCGCAGCGGCAGCTCGCGGTAGGAGCGCCCGCGCGACTTGAAGATCAGGTTGTGCATCGGGCAGTTCATGGCCTTGAGGCGGTAGTTCTGCCCGTCGAACTCGATGGGCGGGAACATGGCCTCCGCGTAGTGCGGCAGGTGCCCGGAGGTCTCGAAGAGGTGCTCCTTCGAGATGTGCGGGGTGTTCACGAACTCGTAGCCGGAGTCCTCGTGCCGCTTGCGGGAGTAGTCCTCCATCACCTTGCGGACGACGCCGCCCTTGGGGTGGAAGACGGCCAGGCCGGGGCCCACCTCGTCGGGGAAGGAGAAGAGATCCAGCTCGGCACCGAGCTTGCGGTGGTCGCGCTTCTCCGCCTCGGCGAGGAACTCCAGGTACGCCTTCAGCTCGTCCTTCGACGGCCACGCGGTGCCGTAGATCCGCTGGAGCTGCTTGTTCTTCTCACTGCCGCGCCAGTACGCGGCGGCCGAGCGCATCAGCTTGAACGCGGGGATGACCCGGGTGGTGGGCAGGTGCGGACCCCGGCAGAGGTCCTTCCAGCACAGCTCGCCGGTCTTGGCGTCCAGGTTGTCGTAGATGGTCAGCTCGCCCGCGCCCACCTCGGCGTCGGCGCCGTCGGCGGCCTGCGCGGCGTTGCCCTTGAGGCCGATGAGCTCCAGCTTGTACGGCTCGTTCGCGAGCTCGACCCGGGCGTCCTCGTCGGTGGTGACCCGGCGCGAGAACCGCTGGCCCCGCTTCTGGATCTCCTGCATCTTCTTCTCGATGCGCTTGAGGTCCTCGGGGGTGAACGGCTCGGCGACGTCGAAGTCGTAGTAGAAGCCGTCCTTGATCGGCGGGCCGATGCCCAGCTTCGCCTCGGGGAAGAGCTCCTGCACGGCCTGGGCCATGACGTGCGCGGTCGAGTGGCGCAGGATGTTCAGGCCGTCCTCGGAGGAGATCTCGACCGGCTCGACCTCCGCGCCGTCCTCGATCTCGTACGCCAGGTCCTTGAGCTCGCCCGCCACGCGCGCGGCCACGACGGTGCGCTCGCCCGCGAAGAGATCGGCAGCCGTAGTGCCCGTCGTCACCACGCGCTCTTCCCGCTCGGAATCGCGTTGGATGATCACACGGACGTCTGACACCGGTCTCTCCTGACTGAAGGGAAGCACTGCACGGGCATCGCAGTGCGCTACCGCATGGTACCGAGCCGCCCGGCCCGCCCGCGAAACGCTTTCCCCGGTCCGGTCCGGCCCCGGCCTGCCTGCCTGCCTGCCCGGCCCGAGCTGCCCGCCCGGCCCGGCGCTCAGTCGCCGGGCCCGCACGCCTCGCCGAAGAAGTCGAGGTTCTCCCGGAGGGACTTCAGCAGCCGGTCCCGCTCCGCCGCGTCCACGTGCACCGGCACCACCTCGCAGGCCCCGGTGAGCCGGCGGAAGCCGCCGCGGCTCTCCAGCCGGCCGCTGACCCGCACGGGCAGCCCGACGAGATGGGCGTGGCCGGCGACGCGGTAGTCCCCCTCCCCCAGCGCCATGCGGACCTGGGTGACCTCCGCGCCGGCGAGGACCCGCAGCCGTACGGTGCCGGGGCCGTCGGGGGCCGAGCGCCGCAGCCGTATCACCGTGCCGGTGAGCCGGACCGGCACCGACGGCTCGTCCCGTACGTAGCGGGCGCCGGCCTCGCGCAGCGCCGGCAGGTCGCCGGGCGAGAACTCCACGGGCTCCGGCCGCTCGGCGAAGCCCTCGGGGGCCCCGGCGGCCGGGGACCACTCCAGCGCGATCCTGGCCCCCTCCGCGCCGCGCACCAGGGCCACCACGGCCTCGGTGAGCTCCTGGCAGACGCCGAGCCGCACGGCCGCCGCGAAGGCCTCGAAGCCGCCGGTGG
Source organism: Streptomyces sp. URMC 123 (assembly GCF_051386515.1). Lineage (NCBI taxonomy): Bacteria > Bacillati > Actinomycetota > Actinomycetes > Kitasatosporales > Streptomycetaceae > Streptomyces > Streptomyces sp. URMC 123. The sequence goes on from NZ_JBPQTV010000507.1 coordinate 2,760, forward strand.
CCCGCTGGTAGTCGACGGCGTCCCGGGTGGCCTGGAGGGCCCGCAGCAGGGTGGTGGCGGTGGCGCGGCCGCCCTCGACGGGCAGGAAGGCGGTCAGCCGCCGGCCGTCCGCGTCGGGGCCGATGAGGGCCCTGCCCACGGTCTCCTCGGCGGGCCGGCGGTGGCGGGCGCCGTGGTAGCCGGCGGGGCCGCGGGCGGCCAGGGCCGCCGCGAGCAGCATGGCGCGGGCCGCCGAGCGCAACCGCTCCTGGGCGGACCAGGAGGACGCCCAGGGGGCGGCACAGGGGCCGCCCCCTGGGCG
>NZ_JBPQTV010000508.1:0-3044 GCF_051386515.1 Streptomyces sp. URMC 123
GCTGATCGAGGCGATGCGGGTGCTGCGCGAGCGCGGCGCGGGCACGGTCGTGGTGTCCCGGGCGGAGGGGCCCGCCCGCCGGGCGGAAACCGTGGACGCCCGGCCGAGGCGCGCGCAGGCGCTCCGGCCGGGCGTCGGACCCCGTCGAGGACGGGGGGCTCACACCGACTGCTTGGCGGTCTCCCGGGACTCGTCGGCCCTGGAGGAGTCGAGCTGTTCCAGAACGATGCGCTCGGCCCTCTCCCGGTCCTCCGCCCCCGACCCGTTCCGCGCCGAGGACTGCTGGGTGGTCCAGGTGCCCAGGGCGATCTCGGCGGTGATGCCGGGGCCGAAACCGGCGATCAGACCCCGGGCGGAGTCGGAGATCGCGCCATGGGCGAAGAGACGCTCCAGGGCGTCGAACACCACGGCACTCGCGATGTTGCCGCGCTCCGTCAGGGTGTCCCTGCTGTAGCGGAAGGCCTCCGGCTCCAGCGACAGATAGTGACAGAGATCGTCGAGAATGCGGGGGCCGCCGGCGTGGACGATGTAGAAGTCCAGGCCGGACACGTCCCAGCGGTGCAGATCGGCCAGCGCGCGCAGGGCCGGGGCCAGCATCTCCATGGTCCCCGGCACCCGCTTGTCCAGCAGGAAGTGGAATCCGGTGTCCCGGACGCCGTAGGAGATCCAGTCCTCGGTGTCGGGCACCAGGTGCGAACCGTTGCGCTCCAGCCCGACCCCGGTGCCGCCCTGGCCGCGGACCACGGCCGCGGCGATGGCGTCCCCGAAGAGCCCGTTGGACAGCAGCGACCCCACTCCGATGTCGGTCGGTTGATAGCAGAGCGAACAGAACTCGCAGGCCACGATCAGCGCGTTGGCCTCCGGATAGGCCGTGCAGAAGTCATGAGCACGATTGATGGCGGCGCCGCCCGCGGCACAGCCGAGCTGGGCGATGGGCGTCTGACGGGTGTCGGAACGGAAACCCATGCTGTTGATCAGCCAGGCCGTCATGGACGGCATCATGAACCCGGTGCACGAGACATAAATGATCAGATCGATGTCCCTGGGCTCCAGCTCCGCATGGTCCAGGGCGCGGTTGACGACGTCGGGGACCCTGGCCTTCGCCTCGCTCTCGTAGAGCAGATTGCGGGCCTCGAACCCGGGGTGGCGCAGCGTGTCCTCGATGGGCTGGACGATATGTCGCGTACGCACTCCGGTGTTCGAGATCAGCCTCAGGGCCAGTCCCAGTTGCGGATGGTCGGCGTGAATGGTGCGTGCCAGTTCCAGCGTCTGATCCATGGTGATCACGTGCTCGGGAACGGCGATGGCTGGTCTGCACAGAGTTGCCATGAGAAATCTCCCCATGTTCGCGCACGTTCGCGCGGATGAACGCCCGCGATTACGGGGGCTGAATGTCTCGCGGTCGCTGGTGGCGTCTGGTGCCGGCCGCCCTTACCAGGCGACCGGGAGGGCCTGTGGAAAGCGCCAGATCGATCCGGAATTCCAGTCGATCTCCTCCTTCGGGACGGCGAGCCGCAGCTCCGGAAAACGGCTGAGCAGCGTGCCGACGGCGACCTGCAGTTCCATCCGGGCCAGATGCGAGCCGATGCAGTGGTGCGAGCCGTAACCGAACGTCATATGCGTCGCCGAACCGCGGGTGAGGTCCAGCTCGTCCGGCCGCTCGTACACCCGCTCGTCGCGGTTGGCCGCGAGATAGGACACGTGCACGGTGTCACCGGCCTTGATCGGCACGCCGCCCACCTCGATGTCCTCGAGGGCGATGCGGGGAATCCCGACGCCCTGCCGGAACGGGATGAAGCGCAGCAGTTCCTCGAGGGCCGTGGGCAGCATGTCGGGTTCGGCCCGGAGCTTGGCCAGTTGCTCCGGGTGGGTCAGCAGGGTGTAGACAATATTGCCGAGCTCATAGGTGCTGGTGTCATGGCCGGTGACCATCAACAGCATCCCCATCACGGCCAGTTCCTGGTCGTCGAGGGACTCGGTGCCGTCCCGGGCCGTGGCGAGCGCGCTCAGCAGGTCGTCCCCCGGGTCGCGGCGCCGCCGGGCGGTGAGATCCGCGAAGTACGCCCGCAGCTCGGCCTTCGACCGGATGGCCTCCTCGCGGTTGGCGACACCGGTCGTCATCATCGCGATGGCCCAGCGCCGCAGCCTGGGCTGGTCCTCCTCCGGGATGTCGAGCATCTCGCAGATGGTCATCAGGGGCAGCCGGGACGACAGGTGCCGCACGACGTCGGCCGGCGGGCCGTGCTCCGCCATCTCGTCCAGCAGGGCGTCCACGGTGCGCTGGGTGCGCGGCCGCATCCGCTCCACATGGCGCGTCGTGAACCCCTTGGCCACCAGCCGGCGCAGCCGGTTGAGGGCCGGGGGGTCCATGAGATTGATCGACTCGTCCTGGACGATCGGATTGGGCGTCATGCGTGGAAAGTCGCGCCCGATGACGGCGGCGCGACTGAACCTGCGGTCCGTGGTGACGAACCTGACGTCCTCGTACCGCGTGGCCAGCCAGGCCTCGCCCACGCCGTGCGGCATCCGGATGCGGGCCACCGGCGCCTCGGTCATCAGCTGTTTGAGCAGCGGATCGAACTCCAGCGCCTCGGTATGACTGAAGGGGCAGTCCCACACGGGTTCGGACGTCTTCACAAGCGCTCCATCCGTCGGAGAGATCGAAGGAGCGCCATCCGAAGGTGCCCCGTTCACGTACTCGGACGATCCGTCGTTGCCCGGACGGAGCACCATTCATGCGGATTCTTCGGAGAATTCACCCGTAAGATGGACAGGAATGACGTTTCCGCTCACGCCGCGTGGTGCGTTGGCCGCAGCCTGCCCGGGGGAGTGGCCGCGATCGGCGGACCATCCGACCATCGGACGGACATCGGGCCGTCAGGGGGCCGTCATCGGGCGGCCAGCGGGCAGATATCGGGCAGTTGGCGGACGGTGGTCGGGCGGCCGTTCGGCAGTGATCGGCCGGGCCGTCCGCCCCGAGCTCAGCCCGGCCCGAGCCCCTCCTGCCCCGCCCGCCCCCGAGCTCCATCCACCCACCGCGGCCA
>NZ_JBPQTV010000509.1:0-2991 GCF_051386515.1 Streptomyces sp. URMC 123
CCGCCGCACGGCGTGCCCGACTTCGCCCCGGTACGGCCGCCGGGCGGGCGGCATCGCCTGGTCCACGCGGCGCGCCGACGGCGGGGCACGGTGGCGGCCGGGCTGGCCATGACGGCCGCCGCGCTGGCCGCGGGCGCCGCGGGGCTGCCGCACACCGCGAAGGCCGGTGGGGCCGCGGGGGAAGCGGACCGGGCGGGGGACGGCTGTGCGTCCGCGCGCTGAGGGACGGTGGACAGGCCCGGCCCGCCCTGTCGTACATTGCGGGGTGGTCCGTTTCGACCACACTGACCGGTTAGCTCGCATTCGTACAGAAAGGCTCGTTGGTGAGCGAGGAGAAGAAGGGCGTCCTGGACGGGTTCCGGCAGTTCCTGATGCGCGGGAACGTGATCGAGCTCGCGGTGGCCGTCGTCATCGGCGCGGCATTCACCAACATCGTGAACTCCGTGGTCAAGGGCGTGATCAACCCCGTGGTCGGGGCGTTCGGCACCCAGAACCTCGATCACTACACCTACTGCCTGGGCACCTGCGCCAAGAACGCCTCCGGCGAGGTGACCGACGGCATCCACATCCTGTGGGGTTCGGTGCTCAGCGCCTCGCTGACCTTCCTGATCACGGCGGCGGTGGTCTACTTCCTCATGATCCTGCCGATGAACCGCTACAAGGAGCGGCAGGTCGCCCGGGCGGCCAAGAGCGCGAAGGAGGCCGGGCCGCCGCCGGCGACCGAGCTGGAGCTGCTCGCGGAGATCCGGGACGCGCTGCTGGCCCAGCGCGGCGGGCCGGACTCGGAGCGGGTGCCGAGCCAGCACCGGAAGTAGCCGGGCCGCCGACGGTCAGATGTGGTGCGGGGGCTTCTCGTCGAGGAAGCGCGCCAGGTCGGAGGCGCTGTCGCCGCTCGGACGCTCCCCCCAGCCTCGGTCGGTGTCGTCGCTGGATGGCCGACCGAGGGGGTCGTCGAAGATCAGCGCGGCCGACGGGGTCGGGGCGGTCGGTGTCTCCTCGGCTTCGCGGGCATCGCTGGTCATGCGTCCAGCGTACGCCGCCGCCACCCCGACAGGCGCCGGCCCCGGTCGTCTGCTGTGCTGGTAGGAGACCGCCTCGGGAAGGGACACCGACCCATGAGCGCACCCCGATGAACGAGCACGCCCCGTCGGGGCCCGGGCACGGCCGGGCCGTCGCTCCCCTGCTGCGCATGACGGCGCGCAGGAGGGACGAGGAGCACCGGGCCGCCACCCCGCTGGAGCTCTTCTTCGACCTGTGCTTCGTGGCCGCCGTGGCCCAGGCCGGCGCCCAGCTCGTGCACGCGGTCGCCGAGGGCCACCCGGACACCGGCGTCCCCGGCTACGCGATGGTGTTCTTCGCGATCTGGTGGGCGTGGATGAACTTCTCGTGGTTCGCCTCCGCCTACGACGTGGACGACGTGCCGTATCGCGTGGTCACCCTGGTGCAGATGGCCGGTGTGCTGATCCTGGCGGCGGGGGTGGCCAGGGCGTTCAACGACAACGACTTCGCGGTCGTGTGGTTCGGCTATCTCGTGATGCGGCTGGCGATGGTGGCGCAGTGGCTGCGCGCGGCGGCCTCCACCGGGGGCGCGGAGCGGAGAACGGCCCTCCGTTATGCCATCGGGATCGCCGTCTGCCAGATCGGCTGGGCCGGGCTGCTCGTCCTGCCGGAGCGCGGGCGGCCCTGGGTCTTCCTGGCCATGGCGGTCCTCGAACTGGCCGTTCCGGTGTGGGCCGAGCGGGACCGGCCCACGACGTGGCACCCGCACCACATCGCCGAGCGGTACGGGCTGTTCACCATCATCGTGCTGGGCGAGACGATCCTGGCGTCGACGGTGGCGGTGCGCTCGGCGCTGGACGAGTCGGACGAGCTGGGCGCGCTCCTGCCGCTGGTGGCGGGTGGCCTGCTGATCGTGTTCGCGGCGTGGTGGGTCTATTTCGCCGTGCCGATCCATGAGCACCTGTCGTCCAACCGCGAGGCGTTCCTCTGGGGTTATGGGCACTACTTCGTGTTCGGCTCGGCGGCGGCGATCGGGGCGGGCATGGAGGTCGCGGTGGAACACACGGTCGGCAAGGCGCACATATCGGCGTTCGCCGCGTCGGCCGCGGTGACCCTGCCGACGGCGTTCTATCTGCTGATGGTGTGGCTGCTGCACTCCCGCCACCACAAGCGCGGCCCGGCCCAGCAGATGGTGCTGCCCCTGGCGGCCCTTCTGGTTCTGGCCTGCACCTTCGCCGGCCGCTGGGCGGTTCTGCTGGCCGGCGTGGTGATGGCCCTCACGGTCGCGGCGGGCGTGGCGCTGGCCTCCCGCCCCGTGCACCGCGCGGGCTGAGCCGACCGGGGCCCCGGCACCCGGTCCGGGGCGACGCACGCGGAGGCGCGGGGGCGCGGGAAGGATTCCGCTATCTCGGGGAGTCCGCCGCAGCACTCCCCGCAGGCGCCAACGGCCGTGATACGCATGCCCACATGGCCGATGGAGATTCGATCACACAAACCCACCGCTCGGGCCCGGCGGACGCCCTCACCGATGTCGCCGGGCTGCGGGTGGGGCATGCGCGGCGCACCGGTCGCCGCGCCCTCACCGGCACCACGGTGGTGCTGGCGCCGGAGGGCGGGGTCGTCGCGGCCGTGGACGTCCGGGGCGGCGGCCCCGGCACCCGGGAGACCGATGCCCTCGATCCGCGGAATCTGGTGCAGCGGGTCGACGCCGTGGTGCTGACCGGGGGGAGCGCCTACGGGCTCGACGCGGCCTCCGGGGTGACCAGCTGGCTGGAGGACCACGGCCGGGGCTTCCAGGTGGGCCCCGACCCCGCCCAGGTGGTGCCGGTGGTCCCGGCGGCGGCCCTGTTCGACCTGGGCCGGGGCGGCGACTGGCGGGTGCGGCCCGACGCGGCGCTCGGCAGGGAGGCCGCGGAGGCGGCGGCGCGTACGGAGGTGGGCGCGCCGGTCGCCCAGGGCAACACCGGCGCGGGGGCGGGAGCGGTGGCGGGG
>NZ_JBPQTV010000510.1:0-2985 GCF_051386515.1 Streptomyces sp. URMC 123
GGATGAGGGGGGTGAAGGAAATGGAGGGGGCGAAGGCGGCGGGACCATCGACCGATCGTACGGATCTCCGACGCGCCCCCGGTCGGTGGGCCCGGGGGGCCGCCCGGCACAATGATCGCCGGCGCACGACCGGCCGCGTACGACTGCCCGCGTACGACCGGCCGCGTATGACCGACCGTGAACCACGAACGCGTACCACGAACCGCGCATCATGGGGGAGCACGCATGACCGACGACATCGTCCTGCGGGAAGCCACCGGCGAGGACGTCAAGGACATCGTCGCCCTCCTCGCCGACGACCCGCTGGGCGCCTCGCGCGAGAGCCCCGACGACCTCGCGCCCTATCTGCGGGCGTTCGCCGAGATCGACCGGGACCCGCGCCACACCCTGATCGTGGCCGTCCGCGCCGGCACCGTCGTCGGCACCGCGCAGCTGACGATCCTTCCGGGGCTCTCGCGCCGGGCCACGACCCGCGCCCAGATCGAGGGCGTGCGCGTCTCCTCGGCGATCCGGGGCGCCGGACTCGGCGCGCGGCTCATCACCTGGTGCGTGGAGCACGCGCGCCAGCGCGGCTGCGGGCTCGTCCAACTCACCTCCGACGCCACCCGCGAGGACGCGCACCGCTTCTACACCCGGCTGGGCTTCGAGCCGACGCACGTGGGCTTCAAGCTCACCCTCGACCGGCCGGCCCCGCCCCCGGACGCGCGCGAATGAGATGATCTCCGGCATGAACGACGTACCGACCGATGAAGAGGTTCTGGAGACCCTGCGGCCCCTGCGGGAGATGGAGCGGGAGCGCGCCGAGATGGCGGCGGTCGTGGACCGGTTCCGACTGACGGAGGACCCGCGGGAGCTCGCCGAGCGGAACCGCTGCGGCGAGCGGATGGCGGAGCTGGACCGGGAGATCATCCGGCTGTCGATCCCGGCCCTGGACCGCATCGGCCTGTGGAACGCCGCCATCCTGCTCCGGGCCGCGGCCATCGACGAGGGCATCATCCCGGACGACACGCCGTGAAGTGACGCCGGGGGAGCCGGCGGCCGGGGGGAACGGGCTGGGCTGGGCCGGGCCGGGCCGGTCAGGGCAGGCGGTGCCAGAACGCCAGCCGGTGCTCGCCGGCGTAGTCGACGGGGCCGACGCGGTGCGGGGCGAGCGACTGCGTGTGCGGCACGCCCGCCGCCGGCTCGAACCGCGGCCAGGCCGGCAGGCCCGGCCCGTTCGGCGCACCCGTACGGGCGAAGGCGGCCCAGTAGTCGGTGATGGTGTCCGACAGCCGCAGCTGGGCCCGGGTGAAGCGGGACTGCGCGGCCTCGTCCTCGAAGACGTACGGCGTGTCGGCCGCGTGATAGGCCCCGAAGGGAAAGTCGGCCGGCAGCGGCAGATACATCGGCGCGTCGCGGTCGGCGAACTCGTACGCGTACGTCGGCACGTGCCGGCCCAGCGCCGTGTTCTGCGCATGCGTGCCGCGCGCCCACATCCGGTCGGTGACGACCGTGGCCCAGGCGAGCGCCGGGGAGGGGAAGTCCTTCAGCGGGTACTCGGCGCGCACGGCGCCCGCGTGCTCGCCGAAGGCCGTGACGAGCGCCTCGTCGTACTGCGCGGCGGTGAGGGGCCTGCCGACCGCGTCGTACGACAGGCCCACGAACAGCCGGTGCTCGTCCCGGGTGGCTCCGGACAGCACCGGCACCCGATGGAAACGGCCCTCGCGCAGCGCCTTCTCCGGCAGCTCCGGGAGCATCTCGTTCCCGAAGGCGAACGCCTGGAAGGCGTTCATGATGAAGGGGACCTTCAGCACCTCCTTTACCGGCAGCGCCCGCAGACACCGCAGGACCCCGGCCGTGTCCCGGCTCCGGTCCCCGCCCTCGCAGCCGAGGGCCGAGGCCATCTCGACGCCCGTCCGCCGCAGTTCGGGGAGGGTGCGCCAGGTGTACCAGGTGTACGCGGGCATGCCCGGGCCCATGGCACCGGCCGGCATGTCCATCATGCCCTCGCCGCTCGACAGGACGGCCCGGTGGAACAGCCCACGCGCACCGGGCGAGGTCAGATGCGCGGTGATGGCCGCCGCCCCGAAGGAGGAGCCGGCGACGGTCACCTCGCCCGGGTCGCCGCCGAACGCCCGGGCGTTGCGCCGCACCCACCGCAGCGCCGCCTGCTGGTCCTGCAGGGCGAACGTCCCCGACCCCTTCAGACCGGGCAGGGCGAGACCGCCGAAGACCCCCAGGCGGTAGTTGACCGTGACGACGAGCACCCCTCGGGAGGCGAGCCGCCGGGCGTCGAAGAAGTGGCCCCCGCCCACCGTGCCGTCGCCGTGAATCCAGACCACGACCGGCAGGGGGCGCTTGCCGTTGGTCGTGGTCGTGGTCGTGGTCGTGGTCGCGTCCGTGGCCGTGGCGGGGGCGGTGACGTTGAGGACCAGGCAGTCCTCCTCCTCGCTCGCGGAGTTCGCGTACGCGGACGGCACCTGCGGGCACAACGGACCGGGCCGGCTCGCGTCCCGGACACCGCGCCACGGCTCCACGGGCCGAGGCGCCGCCCAGCGGTGCTCCCCCGTCGGGGGCGCGGCGTAGGGGATGCCCTGGAAGAGCCGGTGATCGCCGGACCGTACGCCGCGCACCTCTCCCGCGTCGGTGCGCACCACGGGCCGGGGATCGGCGGCCGCGGCGGCGGGCGGGGGCGCGATCGCGCCCGTCAGGAACACCGCCGCACCGGCGAGAGCCGCGCGGACCACCCGTCGTTTCCCTGCCGGCATGGACGCCCTCCCGTGTCCCCCGGCATGACCACGAGACCGCCCTCGCACACCGGACATGTCCACTATGGGAGGAGTTGAGCGGGCCGCGCATCGTCGGCAGGAGGGAGAAAGCGTGTTCGCCCGCGACGGCGGGAGTACGGGGTGGTGGGGGAGGGGCGCTCCTCCGCAGCGGCGAGTGGCGAGCGGCGAGTGGCGAGCGGCGCCGGGCGGCCATGAGGATGCGGACCCCCATCCACAC
>NZ_JBPQTV010000511.1:0-2966 GCF_051386515.1 Streptomyces sp. URMC 123
CCGCCCCGCACCCCCGCGGCGGCGCCGGCACCCGCACCGGCACCGGCCCCCGCACCGACAGCGACGACGGCGACCGCGGCGGCCGCCACCGTCCCCCCGCCGAGGCCGACTTCGTCGGGGACGGCCCACCCACGTACGAGGCGGAACCCACCGCCCTGCCCGAGGCGGACCCCGGCACCCTCCGGGAGCTGATCCCCGACACCGTGCTCGACGGCGCCGCCTACGGCTCCTTCGTGCTGCGCGCCGCCTCGCTGCGCGGCGACTCCGCCCGCTACCGGGGCGAGCACCGCCGCGAGGCCCTGCTCACCGCCCGCTTCGGCACGGGCGAGGACGCCCTGCTGCTGGTCGCGATGGCCAGCGGCGCCCGCGCCGCCGAGGTCGCCCACCTGGCCGCCGCGCAGGCGTGCGAATGGATCGGCGGGGCCGTGGGCCGCAGCCACGCCCGGCTCGCCGAGGACATCCGCGCCGGCCGCCGGTCCGCGCTCAAGTCGGGGCTGCACCGGCTCACCGGCCGGGGGTACGGCCGGCTCCGCGCCCGCGCCGCCGAACTCGGCCTGGACCCGGGCGAGTACTCCGCCTCGCTGCGCTGTCTGCTGCTGCCCGCCGACAGCCGGTGCCGCACCCGCGTCTTCTTCGGGGTCGGCGGCGAGGGCGGCCTCTTCCGGCTGCGCCAGGGCCGTTGGGAGGACGTCGAGCCCGCCCCCGTACGGGCCACGCCGCACGGTGAGCGGGCCGCCGCCGGGGCCGGTGACCCACGCCGCGCCCCCGCCGGAGCCGCCGGCCGAGCCCTTCCGGTTCGCGGCCTGCACCGCCCGCCCGGGCGATGTGCTGCTGCTCTGCGGCGAGGGGCTCGCCGAGCCGCTGACCGGCGAGCCCGAACTCGCCGCGCGCCTCGCCGAGCGCTGGTCGGACGCCTCCCCGCCGGGGCTGGCGGCCTTCCTGGCCGATGTCCAGCTGCGCGTGAAGGGGTACGCCGACGACCGTACGGCCGCCGCCGTCTGGGAGGCGTGAAACGCGACGCGTGGGTTAGATGGTCGATACGACCGGAAGATCCCGAGGTCCGAAAGGACGTGCGCGTCGATGGCGAAGCAGACCGTGGCCGAGCAGTTCGTGGACGTGCTGGTGCGCGCCGGTGTGCGGCGGCTGTACGGAGTCGTGGGCGACAGCCTCAACCCCGTGGTGGACGCCGTCCGCCGGAACGCCGCCATCGACTGGGTGCACGTGCGGCACGAGGAGGCCGCCGCCTTCGCGGCCGGCGCCGAGGCCCAGCTCACGGGGCAGCTCGCCGCCTGCGCCGGCTCCTGCGGCCCCGGCAACCTGCACCTGATCAACGGCCTGTACGACGCGCACCGCTCCATGGCCCCCGTGCTCGCCCTCGCCTCGCACATCCCGAGCGGTGAGATCGGCTCCGGGTTCTTCCAGGAGACCCACCCGGACCGGCTCTTCCAGGAGTGCAGTCACTACTGCGAGCTGGTCTCCAGCAGCCGGCAGATGCCCCGGGTGCTGCAGACCGCCATCCAGCACGCCGTCGGGCGCGGCGGCGTCGGCGTGGTGGCGCTCCCCGGCGACCTGGCCGCCGAGCCCGCCTCGGAGAGCACGATCGAGCACGCGCTGGTCACCTCCCGCCCGACGGTCCGCCCCGGTGACGCCGAGATCGACGCGCTCGCCCGCATGGTGGACGAGGCCGACCGGGTGACGCTGTTCTGCGGCAGCGGCACGGCCGGGGCGCACGACGAGGTGATGACGTTCGCGGAGCGGGTGAAGTCCCCCGTGGGGCACGCCCTGCGCGGCAAGGAGTGGATTCAGTACGACAACCCGTACGACGTGGGGATGAGCGGACTGCTCGGCTACGGCGCGGCCTACGAGGCCACCCACGAGTGCGATCTGCTGATCCTGCTCGGCACGGACTTCCCGTACAACGCCTTCCTGCCGGACGATGTGAAGATCGCTCAGGTGGATGTGCGGCCCGAGCACCTCGGGCGCCGTTCGAAGCTGGACCTCGCGGTCTGGGGCGATGTGCGGGAGACGCTGCGCTGCCTCACCCCCCGGGTGCGGGCCAAGACCGATCGTCGCTTTCTCGACAAGATGCTCAAGAAGCACGCCGACGCGCTGGAGGGGGTCGTCAAGGCGTACACCCGCAAGGTCGAGAAGCACACCCCGATTCACCCCGAGTACGTGGCCTCCGTGCTGGACGAGGAGGCCGACGCCGACGCCGTCTTCACCGTCGACACGGGCATGAACAACGTCTGGGCCGCGCGCTACCTCACGCCCAACGGCCGCCGCAGGGTCATCGGCTCCTTCACCCACGGGTCGATGGCCAACGCCCTGCCGCAGGCGATCGGCGCGCAGTACCTGGACCGCCGCCGCCAGGTCGTCGCGATGTCGGGCGACGGCGGGTTCTCCATGCTGATGGGCGACTTTCTCACCCTCGTCCAGCAGGACCTGCCGGTGAAGGTGGTGCTGTTCAACAACTCCTCGCTGGGCATGGTGGAGCTGGAGATGATGGTCGCCGGACTGCCCTCGCACGGCACCGCGAACCACCCCACGGACTACGCCGCCATCGCCCGCGCGGCCGGCGCGTACGGGGTGCGGGTGGAGAAGCCCAAGCAGGTGCGCGACGCGCTGCGGGACGCCTTCGACCACCGCGGCCCGGCCCTGGTGGACATCGTCACCGACCCCAACGCGCTGTCCATCCCGCCCAAGATCAAGGCGGAGATGGTGACCGGTTTCGCGCTCTCCGCGGGAAAGATCGTCCTGAACGGCGGCGTGGGCCGGATGCTGCAGATGGCGCGATCGAACCTGCGGAATGTGCCCCGCCCCTGAGCGCTTCGTGCTTATATCTATCCACCCGCGGTCCGCCGCGTCGCCGTTGCCGTCGTCCCGTCCGTCTCCCCGACCGTCGTCCCCTCCCCGTCAGGGGTGCGCGGCGCGGGGCCGCGGGACGCGAAGTCCCGCACCTCCACCAG
>NZ_JBPQTV010000512.1:0-2939 GCF_051386515.1 Streptomyces sp. URMC 123
CCGGCCCCTTCTCGCGCTCCAGGACCTCGGCATCCGCGTGTCCCACTGGGCGCCCACGGGCGCGGAGTGGGACCTGGACACCGCTGATCTCATCGCCTACTTCGCCGGCCGGGCGGACGTCGGGGCCGTCGCGGCCCACCTGGACCGCGTCGGGGACGGCCGGCGGCTGCTGCTGGCCGCCGATCACGCGGCGCGCCACCGCGTGCCGGTCGTCGCGCTGCCGGCGCCCGCCGAGGAGGACCCCGTACTGGACGCCGCGCTGCGGCAGTTCGGAGTGATCCGGGCGCAGGACCCCGACGAGCTGCGGGACACCGCCGCGCTGCTCGCCCGGGCCCGGCCGCCCCGCGCGGAGGGCGTGGCGGTGTACGGGACGTCGCCCGACGCCGTGGCCCGGGTCGCGGGTCTGGTGGAGGCGGCCGGCCTGTCCCCGCACCGGCCGGCGCGTGGCCCGGAAACGGCCGGAGCCGACCGGGAGGCCGTCGCCGCGCTGCTCGCCGACCCGTCCGTCGGCGTCCTGATCTGCCCCGTGCCCGCACCCGTACCGCCGCGCACCGATCGGCTCGTCGAGGATCTGATCGAGGCCGCCGAGGCCACGGACACGCTGGTGTGCGTGGTCTGGGGGTCCCCGCTGGGCACCGAGGAGGCCTATCGCACGGGGCTGCTCGGCTCACGGCGGGTGGCCACGTTCCGGACGTACGGCGCCTGCGTACGAGCCGTGCGCGCCCATCTCGACCACCATCGCTTCACCGCGAACCACCGCTCGCCGTTCGAGGGCGCCGCGCGCGTGCCGTCGCCGTCGGCGGGGAAGGCCCGCGCGCTGCTCCACCCGGGCCGCCGACTGAGCGAGCACGCGGCCAAGCAGCTGCTGCGCGCGTACGGCATACGGGTGCCGCGCGAGCACCTGGTCACCAGCGCGGCGGCGGCCGTACGGGCGGCGGGCCTGGCCGGCTATCCGGTGGTGATGAAGGCGTCCGCGCCCGAGCTCACCCACAGAACGGAGCTGGGGCTGGTGCAGATCGGCCTCACCTCGGCCAGCCAGGTGCGCGACGGCTATCGCACCCTGACCGACATCGCCCGCTACGAGGGCATCGAGCTGGACGGCGTGCTGATCTGCCAGATGGTCGAGTACGGGGTCGACCTGGCCGTGCGGGTGGGGCACGACCCGCGGTTCGGGCCGACGGTGACCGTGGGCCTGGGCGGGGCGCTGCCCGAGGCGCTGCCCGACACGGCGACGCGGGTGCCGCCGTTCGGCGAGGACCAGGCCCGCGCGATGCTCCGTGAACTGCGGGGCCACGCCCTGCTCGACGGTGCGCGCGCCGCCCCGCCGTCGGACGTCGACGCGCTCGTGGAGGTCCTGCTCCGGGTCCAGCACCTCGCCCTCGAACTCGGCGACGAACTGGCCGAACTGTCGATCGACCCCCTGGTGGTGCTCGGCCGGGGCCAGGGCGCGGTCGCCCTCGACTCCCTCGCCGTCTGCCGCTGACCGGGGCGCGGGGCCGGGCGCCGGTCACCACGCGCCCACCGGCGCGCCCTCCGGGCCCCCGTGGGGCGGCTGGCCCGGCGTCTGGGGGCCGCTGGTGCGGCGGCGCCGCTCCCCCAGGGCGCCGACGGTCGCCAGCACGAGCGTGAGGGTCACCCCGGCGAGGATCGTGGCGGCGGGGGTGGTCATCCGCAGTATGGCCCCGGCGAGGGTGGCGCCGAGCGCGTAGCCGATGCCGGCGGTCGCGGCCATCACCGAGTAGCCGGCGGCCAGGGCCGCGGGCGCCAGGGACTCGCGCAGCGCGAGATGGCGGGTGATCTGCGCGCCGGCCTGGAGGAGCCCGCCGGCGGCCAGCGCCACGGCGATGGCCGCGAGGGAGCGGCCCGCCGCCGCGGCGGCCACGCAGGCGGTGACGCCGAACACGAGCACGACGCCCTGGACCCGTACGGGCCCCGGCCAGGTCCGCACCCCGTAGAGGAACGCGCCCAGGACCGCGGCGATCGAGTGGCCGGTCAGCAGGGGGCCGGCCCAGCCGACGCCCATGCCGCGCTGCTCCAGCAGCGCGGGCAGCACGAGCTCGGCCAGCGCGAGAAGGGTCAGCGCGGCGGCCCCCATCAAATAGGCCGGCCAGGCGTGGGCCACGGCCCGCAGTATGGCCGACTGCTTCGGGACCACGTCGTCCACGACCCAGTGCACGGGCAGCGCGCGCAGTCCGCGGGCGGCGGTGAAGGCGAGCACGGAGGCGAGCAGCAGGGGCGCGTGGGGGGTGAGATCGAGGGCGAGCCAGCTCACGACGACCGGGGCGAGGGCCCAGATGCCGTAGCCCAGTATCGTCTCCGCGCTCAGCGCGCGGGGCAGCAGGCGCTCGGGCACTTGGCTGGTCAGCAGGGTGCGCATGCCCGCCGGGCCGGCCGCGGGGGCGGCGCCCGCGACGGCGGCGAGCGCGCCCAGGACGAGGGGGTGAGCGCCGCGCAGCAGGCCGAGCCCGGCGAAGGCGACGGCGCCGACGCCGAAGCCGGCGCCGAGCTGGGTGAGGACGCGTTTGGGGCGCAGGCGCGGGCCCAGAAAGGCCGCGCCGCTCACTTCGCCCAGGACGAAGACCGCGGCGAGGAGGGCTCCCAGGCCGTAGCCGCCGGGCCGGTCGCGGGCGAGAAAGACGAACGCCAATGGCATTATGGCGACGGGTAGTCGGGCGGCCACGACCACGGCCGCCCACATCAGCAGTGGACGGGTGGCTAGTTCCCGGTATCCGGTGGGATGTGCCGGTCTGGGCGATGTGCTCTGTCCCATGTCCAGACGGTAGAGCCTCATTTGGGCGTCATCGCCGAATCCTGAACGCCAGTGAACTGGCGGGACGCACGTGAGTGAAGATCGCCTTCCGCTTCCGCTTCTCGGGGGCCTTCGGCCGGGTGCGCTTGCTTGGGCGTCGCGCGGGGTCGGTTGTTCGTGGGTTGGGGGC
>NZ_JBPQTV010000513.1:0-2919 GCF_051386515.1 Streptomyces sp. URMC 123
CGGCCCCGCCCGCACCCGCCGGAGGCCCGGCACAGCGACCGGAGCCGCGATCGTCCTGACCGTCCTGGCCGGCCTCACCGCCCTCACCGCCGCCCCCGCCGACGCGACCGGAGCGCGGGACGACGCCCCGACCCGCGGGCACTGCACCCGTATCCACCGGCTCCATGTCCCCGGCGCCGAACACCAGCGCAGCGCCTGCCTCGCGGAGCTGACCACCGCCGGCACCGTGGCCTCCGGCCACACCGATCAGGCCGACTGGGCCGGCCTGACGCCGAAAGACCTGCCCGCCCCCCGCAGAGTGCCCGGCATCCAGATCGACGGATACTTCCCCGACACCTCCGCCACCAACACCAACCACGGCTGGAAGCACGACGCCCAGTTCGTCATCCGGTTGCCCGACCGGTGGAACGGCCAACTGGTGATCTCCGGCTCTCCCGGGACCCGCGAGCAGTACGCCAACGACCGCGCCATCGGCGACTGGGTCCTCGCCCGCGGCTACGCCTTCGCCGCCACGGACAAGGGCAACACGGGGGTTGGGTTCTTCCGCGACGGAGCCGAACCCGGTGACGCCGTCGCGGAGTGGAACGAGCGCGTCACCCAACTCACCGGAGCCGCCCGCCGCACCGTCGCCCAGCGGTACGGGCGGCCCCCGGCCCGGACGCTGGTGACCGGCATCTCCAACGGCGGCTACCTCGTCCGCTGGCAGCTGGAGAACCATCCGGAGCTGTACGACGGGGGAGTGGACTGGGAAGGCACCCTGTGGCGCGCGGAAGGGCCGAATCCGCTCACCTTCCTGCCGCCCGCGCTCCGCGCCTACCCCGCCTACGAGGCGGGCGGCGACGGCGCGGAACGAGCCCGCCAGGAGATGCTCGCCGCGGGCTTCCCCGCGGGATCGGAATTCCTCTGGCCGCACCACCACCAGGTCTACTGGGACCTGACCCAGCGCGCCGTCCGTGAGGAGTTCGACCCCCTCTTCGACGGGCCGACGGAGGCGGGCACACCGTTCTGCGCACCCGGAACCCCCGGCTGCGACGCCGACTACGATTACGCCGCGCGGCCGGACGACGTACGACGGGCCGTTCGGAAGGTCGCGCTGACCGGGCGCATCGGCAAGCCGCTGATCACCCTGCACGGCACGCTGGACGCCCTGCTGCCCATCGGCCGCGACTCCGACGTCTACGCCGGCCTGGTCCGGGCCGCGGGCCGGGGACAGCTCCACCGCTACTACCGCGTCGACGGCGGCACCCATCTCGACTCGCTCTTCGACGCCTTCCCGGACCGACTGCGGCCGCTGCTGCCCTGCCACCGCAGCGCGTTCACCGCGCTGGAGAGGTGGCTCGACCGCGGACAGCAGCCGCCTCCCAGCCACACGGTGCCCAGGCCCGCGGGCAAAGACCCCGCCGCGCTGGTCACCACCTGCCCGTTGACGGGCAAGTAGCCACGCCGGCGGACCGGGGGCGGGCGAGCGGCAGGCTTACGGGCCGGGGCAGCGGCGGACCGGCGGACCGGCTGCCGCTCCCCTCGCCCGCCGGCCACGGCCGGTTGTGGCCAAAGGTGTTGAGCCGCAGGATGTTCCGGACGCGACGCTGGTGGGAGGCGGCCGGACCGGTCGGCGTCACCACCGGCGCCAGGGAGGACTTCTCGATGTGGCCCAGCATCATCGCCGTGGCCGGCACACTGCTCGGCGGCGCGCTGACCGGACTGCTCCAGATGAGAATCGAGCGGAGCGCTCGGCGGGCCGCGCGCGCCGACCGGAGAGAGGAAGCGCTGCGTACGGCGCTGGCCGAGCTGGTGGCCGCCCTCGGCGACCACCGGCGGGCCCTGTGGCACCGCGAATCCCTGCGCCTGGACGGCGCGAGCCAGGAAGCCGTCGAGGCGGCCCGCGCGGCCTCCCACGCCACCCGCTCCGCCGTGAGCGGCCCGCTCGTCGCGGTCTCCGTCCTCGAACCGTCCCTCGCCGAACCGGCCCGCAAGGCCGCCCTGGCCGCGTTCGACCTGCGCAACGCCGCGGACCACACCGTCCTCGCCGCCCGCCGCGAGGCCGCCATCACCGCGACCGACGACCTGATCGCCGCCGCGGGTCACGCCCTGGCCTGATCACCGCGGCGGCGGCCCCCGGGGCCCCATGGCGGTGCCCGCCACCCCGGGCCCTCCCACTGTGGTGGTCACAGCCATGGGTGGCCCGGCCGTGAGTCTCTAACGTTTCCGGCCATGACGAGCCGACAGGACCCAGGACGCGTCACAGGCGCCCCGCACCCGGACCTCGTGGGGCGCACCGCCATGGTCACCGGTGCGGGCAGCGGCATCGGGCGGGCCTGCGCCCGGGCGCTGGCCGCCGCCGGAGCGCTGGTGCACGTGGTGGACCGTGACGCGCAAGCGGCCAAGGAAGTCGCCGCGGCGGTCGGCGGACACCCCCACCCGGTGGACCTCGCCGACCCCCAGGCCATCGCGGAGCTGCCGACCGCCGTGGACATCCTGGTCAACAACGCCGGGCTGCAGCACGTGGCCGCGATCGAGGCGTTTCCCCCCGACCGCTTCGAGCTCATCCAGAAGGTCATGGTCACCGCCCCGTTCCTGCTGCTGCGGCACTGCCTGCCGCACATGTACCGAGGCGCCTGGGGCCGGGTGGTGAACATCTCCAGCGTGCACGGCCTGCGCGCCAGCGCCTTCAAGTCCGCGTACGTCGCCGCCAAGCACGGCCTGGAGGGGCTCAGCAAGGTCGCCGCCCTCGAAGGCGCCGCACACGGCGTGACCAGCAACTGCGTCAACCCCGGCTATGTGCGCACCCCTCTGGTGGAGGACCAGATCGCCGCCCAGGCCGCCGCGCACGGCGTCCGGCCGGAGGACGTCGTCGCCGACGTCCTGCTGGAGCGCTCGGCGGTCAAACGGCTCATCGAACCCGAAGAGGTCGCCGCCGTC
>NZ_JBPQTV010000514.1:0-2915 GCF_051386515.1 Streptomyces sp. URMC 123
CCACGCCGAAGGCCACCGAGACCGGCGAGGCCACGGCGAAGGACGAGGCCCCCGCGAAGGACGAGGCCCTCGCGAAGGCCGATCTCACCAAGGCCCCCGCCGCACCGGAGGCCACGCCGAAGGCCACCGAGACCGGCGAGGCCACGGCGAAGGACGAGGCCCCCGCGAAGGACGAGGCCCTCGCGAAGACTCCCGCGCCCGGCGGCGACGGGGCCCCGCGGAACGACGACACGGCCACGAACGAGAAGCACGAGAAGAACGAGAAGGGGGCGGCGGATGCGATCGCCAAGACTGGCCGCGCTTGAGCTGAAGCGTTTCGGCAGGGGCAAGCTCCCTCGTGCCGCGCTCGTCGCCCTGCTGCTCCTCCCGCTGCTCTACGGCGCGCTGTACCTGTGGTCGTTCTGGGACCCGTACGGCCGGCTGGACAAGATTCCCGTCGCCCTCGTCAACGAGGACAAGGGCGCCACCGTGGGCGGCGAGAAGCTGCAGGCGGGCGACAACATCGTCAGCGGGCTGCGGGAGAGCAAGACCTTCGACTGGCGCGAGGTGAGCCCCGAGGAGGCCCGGGACGGCGTCGCCAAGGGCCGCTACTACCTCTCGCTGACGGTTCCCTCGGACTTCAGCGAGCGCGTCGGCTCCAGCTCCGGCGAGAACCCCGAGACGGGCGCGCTCCAGGTGAGCACCAACGACTCGAACAACTACATCGTCGGCCAGATATCCCGGTCGGTCTTCTCCGAGGTGCGGCGCTCCGCGTCCAAGAAGACCTCCCGCACGTTCCTCGACAAGATCTTCGTGTCGTTCTCCGACATCCACCAGAAGACGGAGAAGGCCGCCGAGGGCGCGGACCAGCTGGAGGACGGCATCGGGAAGGCCAAGAAGGGCGCGGGCGAGCTCGCCACCGGCCTCGGGGACGCCAAGAACGGCAGCAAGAGCCTCAAGACGGGTGTCGACAAGCTCACGACCGGTGCCAACGACCTGAAGTCCGGTTCGAAGCAGGTCGCGGACGGCACCCAGCAGCTCGCCGACAAGGTCAACCTGGCGGCGGGCAAGGTGCGGCCGTTCTTCAACGAGCACGGCAAGCAGATCGGTGACCTCTCGCGTGACATCGTCACCGCGAGCAACACCATGACCACCGATCTGAACAAGCTGCCGGAGCGGGCGCAGAAGGCCGAGGACGACCTGCGGGCGGCGGCCGCCTTCGCGTCCGGGCTGTACGCCTCGTTCTGCGAGGGCGGCCCCAAGGCCGACGCGGTCAAGATCGACTGCGAGACGGCCAAGAAGCACGTCACCAACATGAACAACGCCGCGACCACCGCGAAGGACTTCAACGCGCTGGTCAAGGACCACAAGAACGTGGACCAGCTGAAGACCCACGTCGCCGCCCTGAAGAAGATGGCGGAGGACCTCGGCGAGAAGGCGCCCACCCTGGGCCAGGACCTGGACGCCAGCGTCAAGAAGATCAACGAGCTCAACAAGGGCGCCAAGGCCGTGGCCAAGGGGGCGAGCGACCTGCACGCCGGCCTCACCACCGCCAAGACCGGCGTGAGCAGCCTGGACACCGGCATCGGCAAGCTGTCCAACGGGGCCAACACCCTCAGCGGCGGCATGTACAAGCTGGTCGACGGCTCCGGCGAGCTCGCCACCGGTCTGCACGACGGCGCCAAGAAGATCCCGGACTACGACAAGGACCAGCGCGACCTCCGTACGGATGTCATGGCCGACCCGGTGCAGCTGGCCAACCAGGCGATGCACAAGGCGGACACCTACGGCACCGGCTTCGCGCCGTACTTCATCCCGCTGTCCCTGTGGGTCGGCGCGATGGTGTCGTACATGCTGATCCAGCCGCTCAACCGGCGGGCGATGGCGGCGGGCGCGAGCGCCTGGCGGATCGCACTGGCCGGCTGGCTGCCGGTGGCCGCGCTCGGCGTGCTCCAGACGGCCGCCCTGATGTCCGTACTGCACTGGGGCCTCGGCCTGAAGATGGAGCGGGCTGCCGGCACGATCGGCTTCCTGCTGCTGGTGACGGCGTGCTTCACGGCGCTGATCCAGCTGCTCAACGCCCGGTTCGGGCCGGCGGGCCGCATCCTGGTGCTGGCGCTGCTGATGCTCCAGCTGACGTCCGCGGGCGGCACCTACCCGGTGGAGACCAGTCCTGGCTTCTTCAACGCCATCCACCCGTATCTGCCGATGACCCATGTCGTCGAGGGGCTGCGGCGCCTGATCACCGGTGGTGACCTGGGCGTGGTGTGGACCGGCTGTGCCGTACTGGCGGCCTACACCGTGGGCTCCCTGGCGCTCACCGCGCTCTCCGCCCGGCAGAAGCAGGTCTGGAAGCTCGACAAGCTGCACCCGGAGCTGTCCCTGTGACGGCCGGCCCGACCGGCGCCGGAAAGGGGTCCGGAACCGGGAGAATCGGCGCCATGGACAGCAGCAGCACTCGTCGCCGCCAGGCGACGCGGACGAAGCTCTACGAGGCGGCCGTCACCCTCATCGCGGAGAAGGGCTTCTCGTCCACCACGGTGGACGAGATCGCCGACCGCGCCGGGGTCGCGAAGGGCACGGTCTACTACAACTTCGCGAGCAAGACCGTGCTCTTCGAGGAGCTGCTGCGGCACGGCGTGGGCCTGCTCACCGCCTCGCTGCAACAGGCGGCGGACGAGACGGCCGCGCGGGGCGGCAGCAGGGTGGACGCCCTGGACGCGATGATCCGGGCGGGCCTGGAGTTCATCGACCGCTACCCGGCCTTCACCCAGCTGTACGTGGCCGAGCTGTGGCGCACCAACCGGGCGTGGCAGTCGACGCTCATGGTGGTGCGGCAGCAGGCCGTGGCGGTGGTGGAGACCGTACTGCGCGAGGCCGTGGAGAACGGCGAGCTCAGCGGTGACATCGATGTGCAGCTGACGGCGGCGGCCCTG
>NZ_JBPQTV010000515.1:0-2881 GCF_051386515.1 Streptomyces sp. URMC 123
GTTGTGTATAAGAGACAGGCCGCGCCCTTGTCCGTGACGACACCTGGGACACCACACCGTGAGCGAACGCGTCATTGCGCCCAAGAACCGGGGCTTCCTGTTCCTGGACTCCCACCCCGGCGGCTGCCGACAGCTGGTGGACGACATGTGGCAGGCCGTCCCCGCCCCGGCCGCAGCCGGGGGCGAAGGGCCGGTGGCCCTGGTCATCGGCTCGTCCGCCGGGTACGGCCTGGCCGCTACGATCGCGGGCCTGGCCCGTGTCGGCATCCGGGGCATCGGCGTGTGCTTCGAGAAGGCGCCCGCGCGGCGCACCGGCACGGCCGGTTGGTATCGCACCGCCGCCACGGCCCGGCTCGCCCAACGGCATGGGCGGGGCATGGTCTTCCTCAATGGCGACGCGTTCAGCGACACGGTGAAGGAGCAGGTCGCCGACCTCATCGCCGAGCGGTTCGGGGGACGGCTCGACTTCCTGATCTACTCGGTGGCCGCGCCTCGCCGCACGGACCCGGACACCGGCGACGTGTATGCCTCGGTCCTCAGGCCGATCGGCTCGCCGTACACCACCAAGACCCTCGTCTTCGACGCGGACGGAGCCCCGGAGGTGAAGGAGGTCACCACCGCGCCGGCCGAGGGCGACGACATCGAGCAGACCGTGGCGGTGATGGGCGGCACCGACTGGGAACGGTGGATCACGTTCCTGGCCGACCGGTCCCTGCTCGCCGACGGCTTCACCACCGCCGCCCTGTCGTACATCGGCTCGCCGCTCACCGCGGCGATCTACCGACAGGGCACCATCGGCGCCGCGAAGGCCCATCTGGAAGCCACCGCACGCGCGTTGGACGAGCGCCTCGGCAGGGCCCTGGGCGGCCGGGCCGTGATCTCGGTCAATGCCGCCGCCGTCACGCAGTCCTCCACCGCCATCCCCGGCATCGCCCTGTACGCCGGGCTGCTGCGCGGCGTCCTCGGCGGCGCCATGGTGGACCCGATCGGACAACTGGTCGAGCTGTGGGACCGGTTGACCGGAGCCCGCCCCCTCGACCTCGACGACGAGGGCCGGGTCCGGCTCGACACCTGGGAACTCGACCCCACCGTGCAGAACGCCGTCGCCGAGCGCTGGAGCGCGGCCACCAGCGACACCATCACCGAACTCGCCGACCTCGACTGGTTCGGCGACGAGGTCCGCCGCCTCTACGGCTTTTCGGTCCCGGGCATCGACTACTCGGCCGCCGTCGAAACGGACGTCCCCTGGCCCGCGCCCACGATCTGACCCCACGCAGCGGCCCCGACGCCGGACAGGCAGGCCGGACGCCGCCCCGCGCCGATAGCAGGTGACCGTGGGTACGGCAATGGGTCGCGCGCCCCGGCATTCGGGCCGGTTGTGGGGGACCTCGCCATGTCCCGGCGCGGACACCGCTTCCTACGGTGACGCGGAACACCTGAGCCCCCGCCCGGGGGCGGGCGGCTCAGGTCACGGGGCCGGCGTGGCCCCGTGACGTACCCGCGGGAGGCTCCATGCTGCTGACAACCACGAGCTCGTCACCCACCCCACCGGAGCCGTCCTCCCGTGCTCACCTGCTCGGGCGCCGGCGTGGTCGCGTCGGGGGACTCGCTGCCGCCGTGGCCCTCGCCTGTGGATTCGCCCTGGTCACCCCGGCCCCGGCGGCCCAGGCCGCGGTCCCGCCCGCCTCGGCGGCCCAGGGCGTCGTTGCCCCCGCCCCGGCAGCCCAGGCTGCCGTCGCTTCGCCCGCGGCGCCCCAGACCGCGGTGAAGTTGGACCGGGTCGCCCACTTCGGCGCCAACCCGGGCGCGCTGACGATGTACGTGTACCGCCCCGCGGCCCTGCCGGCGCACCCCGCGGTGGTCGTCGCGCTGCACGGGTGCAAGCAGAGCGCCCAGCTCTACGCCGACAACTCCGGGCTCGTCCGGTTCGCCGACCGGCACAAGTTCCTGCTGGTCTTCGCGGAGACGACGGTCACGAACAACGCCAACCGGTGCTTCAACTGGTTCCAGAGCGGTGACAATCGGCGCGGCGCGGGCGAGGCCGCCTCGATTCGGCAGATGGTCGCCCATGCCGGCTCCGCCTTCGGCGCCGACCCGCGCCGCGTCCACGTCACGGGCCTCTCCGCCGGCGGCGCCATGACCTCGGTGATGCTCGCGGCCTACCCGGACGTGTTCGCTGCGGGAGCGGTGGTGGCAGGGCTGCCGTACGCGTGTGCCACCGATGTCATATCGGCGTTCGCCTGCATGAACCCCGGCGTGGACCGGACCCCGGCGGCCTGGGCTCAGGCCGTCCGCGCCGCCCACCCCGGCCACGCCGGCCCGTGGCCCCGGGTGGCTGTCTGGCACGGCCGCGACGACCCCACGGTCGTGCCGAGGAACGCGGACGAGCTGCGGGACCAGTGGACCGCGGTGCACGGCCTGGACCAGAGCCCGGACCGCGTATCAACGATCGGCCCCAACGGGACGCGCAACGAGCAGTACCTCGCGGCGGACGGCAGCGTCGCCGTCGAGGTCAACCGGGTCCCCGGCATCGGCCACGGCACCCCGGTGGACCCGGGCGCGGGCGCCCAGCAGTGCGGCGCCACCGGTACGCCGCACTTCATCGCCTCGATCTGCTCCAGCTACTGGATCACCGCCTTCTTCGGCCTGGACGGCTCCGACCCCGCCGCGGCGGTCCGCGACCGAACCGGAACACCGCCCCGTACGACACCTCCGGCCCCGGCGCGGTGAGTCGGCCGCGCACCGCGGCTCCGCCCAGGCCGCCGGCAACCCCGCGCGCCGCACTGTGGCGATCCGCGCCCTGCCGCCCCCGTACACCCCGCCGATAACCTCCGGCCGCCCCCAGCAGGCGAGACCCCGATGGAGGTACACCCCCCATGCC
>NZ_JBPQTV010000516.1:0-2877 GCF_051386515.1 Streptomyces sp. URMC 123
ACCCCCGCCCGCCCGGCCAGGGCAACGGCAACGCCAACCGCAACCGCAAGGCCGAGCGAGCCCAGGCCCCGCAAGGGCCTGTTCGGCCCCAACGCGTACGCCCCCGTCATGGGCACCGGCATCGTCGCCACAGCCGGCGCGACCCTCGGCGGCGCCGCGCCGCGAGCGGCCTGCGTGGGCGTGTGGGCCGTCGCCGCCAGCCTGCTCGCCGCCGTGCTCACCGTGCGCGCCACACACTGGGCGCGCCACCGGACCGCGACCCGCGCGCAGCTGCTGGACCCGGCCGTCGCGCCGTTCCACGGCTGCGCGGCCATGGCCCTGCTGGCCGTCGCGTCGGGCACGCTGCTGCTGGGCCGGGACGTGGTCGGCGAGCGGCCGGCCCTGGTGGCGGGCGCGCTGCTGTGGACGGCGGGCACCCTGTACGGCCTGGTCACCGCGGCGGCGCTGCCGTATCTGATGGTGACGCGACACCGGATCGAGCCGGGTGACGCGACCCCCGTGTGGCTGCTGCCGGTCGTGGCCCCCATGGTGTCCGCGGCGACGGGCCCGGCGCTGGTGCCGCACGTGCCGGCCGGGCAGCCGCGGGAGGCGCTGCTGCTGGGCTGCTACGGCCTGTTCGGGCTGAGCCTGCTCGCGGTGCTGCTTCTGCTGCCGTTGATCGTGGGGCGGCTGATCCATCACGGCCCGCCGGCGCCGGCGCAGACGCCGGCGCTCTTCCTCGTGCTGGGCCCGCTGGGCCAGTCGGTGACGGCGCTGGGTCAGCTGGCGGACGCGGCGCACACCGTGACGCCGGCGGCGGGGGCCGGCGCCGTGGCCTACGGGCCGGCGCTCGGCCCGCTCGCCGTGCTCTACGGCGTCCCCGTCTTCGGCTTCGCCCTGCTGTGGCTCGCGCTGGCCTCCGCGCTGGTGGTGCGGGCCGTGCGGCGCGGGATGCCGTTCTCGATGGGGTGGTGGGCGTTCACCTTCCCGGTGGGGACCTGTGTCACGGGGGCGACATCGCTGGGCCACCACACGGGCCTGGCGGCCTGGCACGGCGTGGCCCTCGCGCTGTACTGCGTGCTGCTGACCGCTTGGGCGGTGGCCTCCGTCCGTACGGTGCGCGGTCTGCTCAGGGGCGAGCTGCGCGCAGTGCCCGGGACAGTACGGCCGGAGCCTCGGCCAGGGACGGCCCGTACCAGGTGAGGTGGCGTCCGCTGACCGGCGCGGCGGGCAGCCCGGGGAACGCCTCGGGCCCGTCCTGCGCGCTGAAACGATACGGCTCGTCGGGGAGCACGACGAGGTCGGCGCCACAGGCCCGCAGTTCCTCCAGCGGGACGCGCGGGTAGCGCTCGGCGTGCCGGGCGTAGACGTTGGTCACGCCGAGCCGGGCGAGGAGGTCGCCGGCGAAGGTGGAGCGGCCGAGGACCATCCAGGGCCGCCGCCAGATGGGGACGACGGCGCGCGTGGGCGCCAGGGGTGGGCGCAGGTCCCGCCAGGCGGCCTCGGCCTCGTCCAGCCAGGCGGGGCGGGGCAGCCGGCAGCCGCGCACCAGGACCCGGTCGAGCTCGCGGAGGGCCTGCGGGAGGTCGCGCACCTCGGTGACCATCACCTGGAGGCCGGCGGCCCGCAGCGCGGCGAGGTCGGGGGCGCGGTTCTCCTCCTCGTTGGCGAGGACGAGGTCGGGGGCGAGCGCGGCGACGGCGGCGACGTCGGGGTTCTTGGTGCCGCCGATCCGGGCGGCGGCGAGGCCGGGCGGGTGGCTGCACCAGTCGGTGACGCCCACGAGCAGGGCGGGGTCCGTGGCGGCCACGGCCTCGGTGAGGGAGGGCACGAGCGAGACGACACGCATGGCGGCGAGCCTAGGGCGGCGCGGGCCCCGGCGGAACGGCCGGGAGAGGAGAGGCGGCGGTCGCGGGCCCGGTGGGCCGCGAGCGACGCTCAGGGGCAGGGGGCCGGCGCGCTCAGCGGCGGGGCCGGCGCGTACGGGCTCGCTCAGCGGCGGGGGTCCGCCGTCGCCTCGATGTGGTCGGCGACGGCGACGAGCAGGACGCGCGTACCGGGCGCCGTGGCGCGCCACCGGTGGCGCACCCCGCCGGAGAGGTACAGCGTGTCGCCGCGGGTCAGCCGGTGCAGCCGCCCCTCGGTCTCGACCTCGGCCCCGCCGTCCGCGACGTACAGCAGTTCGTCGTTGCGGTGCCGGAACTCGCGCCGGCCGTCGTGCTCGCCGGTGAATTCCACGGCGTGGAGCTGCTGGACGCCGCGGACCAGCGGCCGGGCCCGGCCCTCCGGCCCGTCGTCGCCGGGGGCGAGCTGCTCGTCGGCGCGGACGACGTCGACCCGGCGGGAGCCCTCCGCGGCGGCGATGAGCTGGACGGCGGTGGTGCCGAGGGCGTCGGCGACCAGGTTCAGGGAGCGTGTGCTGGGGCGGGCGCGGTCGTTCTCGATCTGGCTGAGGAAGGGGATGGACAGCCCGCTGCGGGCGGCGACCTTGGCCAGGGTGAGATCCAGCGCCCGCCGTCTCCGGCGGATGCTGCCGCCCACCCGCAGATCGGTTTCCTCGTCCATCGTCCTCGCTCCCCCTCCGCCCTCTCGGCCGGTCAACGGCGTGCCGTGGTGCACCCTAGCGGCCGGCCTCGTGCTCGGTCGCGGGCCGGCTCCGTGCGGCTCTCCGCCTCACGCGCTCGTATCCCACAAATTGTGACAGCCGGGGCGGGAGCCCGCAGTGGACCAGCATGCGCGCCGGCGCCGGGGCCCCTGTCGCCTCGTGCTCGACGGCCGGTGGGCCGCGGGCCGAGGGCGATCGGAGCCGGCCCGGAGCCCGCGCGGGCGTCCAGTGCGTATGACGGCGGTCGTTCCCACTCACCGCTGCGGGGCAGTCCCGGATTCCCACCGGGTTCC
>NZ_JBPQTV010000517.1:0-2877 GCF_051386515.1 Streptomyces sp. URMC 123
GTCCCAGTCGATCAGGGAGGCCACCCAGCGCTCGCCCCCGAGGCGCTGGCGGCGTTCGGCGAGTACGTCGCCGCCGCGTGCGTCCTCGACCCGCCGCCCCCGGCGGACGGCGGACCGGCCGCCGGACCGCCACCGGCCGTACTGCACCTGCGGCGCACCGTCGCCGCGCTGGCCCGCCGAGCACTTGGGAGGGCGCTCGCATGAGCTCCGAATCCGACCGGCCGCCCGTCGCGCCCCCCAGCGGGGCCGACGGCGGCGGGTGGCAGCCGCTTCCCCGGGGCGGCGAACTCGACGCGGACGCCACGGCGTTCGTGCAGTTGCCGGACGAGCTGCTCGGCCGGGGCGGGCTGACGCCGGGCGCGGACCCGCTGGCCGCGCCCGGCCAGGGGTATGTGCCGCCGCCGCTCTCGTCGTTCACGCCTTCGGCTGGTACGGGGGCGCCGGGGGCGGGTGCGCCGGGCGTGTCGGGGGCGGGTGCGGGTGCGCCGGGCGAGGCCACGGGCGCGTGGGGTGCCGCTGCGGCGGATGAGCGCGGTGGGGCGACGGGTGCGCAGGGGTTTCCCGGCGGTCCCGGCCTCCCCGGCGTGCCGGGCTTTCCGGGCGTCCAGGGCTATTCCGGCGCGTCGGGCGAGGCCGCGGGCGCGTGGGGCGCGTCGGCGCCGGGTGACGCTGCCGGCGTTCAGGACATGTCCGGCGTACAGGGTTTCTCCGGTGCGCCGGGTGTGCCCGGTGCGCCGGGTGTGAGTACGGGTGCGGGCGCGGGTGCGTGGGGCGCGCCGGTGCCGGGCGACGGTGCGGACACGTCGGGGCGTACGGGGCAGCCGCACGGCGCGGGTGCCGCCGGTGCGCCCCCGTCGGGTTCCTGGGGCAGCACTCCCGGCGCGCCGGGCGGGATCGGCGCGGACGCCGGTGACATCGCCGCCTCCGCTCCCTATGGCGTATGGCCCGCCCCCGCTCCGTCGACCCCCGCCGACACCGGTGCCTGGCCGTCCTCCCCGCCCGCCGGCGGAACCGACGGTGCGGTGCCCATGGCCCCGTACGGGCAGGGAGGTTCGGGCGTCGGCGCGGTGCCCGGGGCGCCGGGCGTTCCTCCCTACGGCGCGGGCCCCGGCACGGGCTCCGGCGCGAACCAGGGCGCGGGCTCCGGCGCGCACCCCGGCGCGGGCGTGCCGCGCGGGAACGGCGCCGAAGCGGTGGCCGAGGGACCGGCGGCCCGGGAACCGGCGGTGGCGCCCGAACCGGCGCCGCCCTCTTCGCCCCCGTCGCCTGCCGAGGGCAGCTCCGGCACGCCCAGTGCATGGGTGCGGGCGGCGGTCCAGCCCGGCCCCGGGCAGCCGACCGCGGCCGACGCGCGCAGCGTTCAGCTGCCCCGCCAGGCGACCGGCGGCGACGCGCCGGACGCGGCCGCCTGGCCGCACGGCACCGCCGGGCACGCCCCTTCGGGCGCCCCCGGCGCCTGGGCCGCCGACGGCACCCGGAACGACACTCGCGCCGACGCCGCCCCCGTGGAGGGCTCGGGCGAGGCGCCGGGCGCGCCGACGCCCTGGCACTCCGTGACGTCCTCCGCCTCCGCGCACGGCGCGCCGCCGGAGCACGCGGGCGCGGACGGCGGCGCGCCGTCCGAGGGCGCGCTCGACACGGCCGCGTACCGGTCGGCCGCCCCGGGCGTGTCGGCGTACGCGGCCCCCGGGGCCATCGGCGTGTCGGCGCCGGCCGCCGCCCCCGTCGCTTCCTCCGCCACGGTCGGGGTGGACACCGTGCCGCTGCCGACCGTCTCCGTGTCGGCGCAGCCGCCCACGGCCACCGGCCACGAGCCGGAGCCGGCCGGCGTGTTCGCCCGTCCCGGCGCCGCCCTGCCCGCCGAGGCGTCCGCCTCGTCCGGTGCGTCCGGGGCCGAGGGCCCCGGGGGAGACGCGCCGTACGGGGACGTCGCGCCCGCCGGCGGGTCACCCGCTCCGGCGCCGCCCCCACCCATGGAGTCGACCGGCCCGGCGATGGCGCCACCGGCCGGGCCCGCCGAGGTGCCCCCCGCCCCGGCCGGTGGTGGCGCGACGGCCGCCGCCGAGGACCCGAGCGCTTGGGCCGCGGGCGACTCCGCGTCCCCCGGCGATGCCGCGGATGCGGCGGATGCGGCCGAGGCGGCGGTGGACGGCGCGTCCGAGCGTTCCGCCGCCGACGAAACGCCGTCCGGGAGCGCGGCGGGCGAACCCGTGCCGCCGGCCGCCGAGGCCCCGGACCCGGTCGCCCCCGCCGATCCCGTGGACGCCCCGGCCGCCGACGCGGGGCCGGCCGCCGACGCCCCGGAGGCCGGGGAACACGACGACCTCGCGCCGGAGCCGTACGACGAGCACGCCTGCGCCAGCTACGTCCTCACCGTCAACGGCGCCGACCGGCCCGTCACCGGCGCCTGGATCGGCGAGTCGCTGCTCTACGTGCTGCGGGAGCGGCTCGGCCTGGCCGGCGCGAAGGACGGCTGCTCGCAGGGCGAGTGCGGGGCCTGCTCGGTGCAGGTCGACGGCCGGCTCGTCGCCTCCTGTCTGGTGCCCGCGGCGACGGCCGCCGGCTCCGAGATCCGTACGGTCGAGGGCCTGGCGTCGGACGGCGCGCCGTCCGACGTCCAGCGCGCGCTGGCCGCCAGCGGCGCGGTGCAGTGCGGGTTCTGCGTGCCCGGACTCGCCATGACCGTGCACGACCTGCTCGAGGGCAACCACGCGCCCACCGAGCTGGAGACCCGGCAGGCCATCTGCGGCAATCTGTGCCGCTGCTCGGGCTATCGGGGCGTGTTGGACGCGGTGCGCGAGGTGGCCGCCGCGCGGGCCGCGGCGGCGGAGGCGCCCGACGCCGGGGACGCCCCCCGCATCCCCCACCAAGCGGGCC
>NZ_JBPQTV010000518.1:0-2861 GCF_051386515.1 Streptomyces sp. URMC 123
CGCCCTCCAGTTCGAGGGAGCCGCGGGCCACGAAGAGGTGGACGAACGGCGCGGTGGCGATTTCCAGTGTCTCCCCGCCCCGCAGCAGCCCGCGCTCGCGGGAGCGCCGCGCCGCGGCGTCCAGCTCGTGCCAGATCAGCGGGTTCCGCCGGAGCACGCCCGCGTCGATCTCGACGCGCCGGCCCCGTACGTCACCGAGCACCAGCCGGGGCGCCATGCCCTCGGCGAGGGTCACGCGGGTGAGCAGGTCCGTGCGCACCCGCCGCTCGCGCAGCGGCCCCCGGGCGGCGAGCCAGCCCTTCCCCGCGGTCACCCGCGGCGGGTACAGCACCAGCAGCAGCGCCAGCCCGAGGGCGCACCAGCAGCCGGCGCGCGGCCCGTCGAGCGTGCCGTTGAGGGCGTCGCACAGCAGCAGGAGGGCGAGCAGCGCCGCCGACGCGAGCGCGGCGGCGCGCAGTTCGCCGCGCCACTCACGGTTGCGGGCGAGCACCGGGCCGTCGCCGGACGGCTCGGGCGTGACGACGGGCTCGGGCCGCGAGGGCGGCCGGGTGGTGTCGCGTGCCATGGCCGCACGCTAGGCGCGCGCCCGGGCGCCGCTCCGGGCGTTGACACGCCGTTGACGCGACCCTGGGATTCCTTGACGCGCCGATGACACGGCGCGGGGAATACGGCCCGGGTGGTCCCGCCGCGCCACCGGCCGGGCCCCGGCCGCATCCCCGAACGGCCCCGCCCACCCGAGACGCGCGGCGCGGCCGCGGCGTCAAGATCCCGTGAAGACGCGCCCGCGCGGCGCAAGAGACGCGCCAAGAGCCGGCGCGCAGCGGAAAACCCCTGCTCACCCTGGGTCCTGCAGCGGAACCACCCACGGACCCACGGGCCCACGGACGAGGAAATGAGCACCATGCCGATGCCACGGACGCCCCTCGGAGGCACGGGTTCCCCGGACGCCACGACGGCCGAGGAACCCCCGGATACCGGCGCGACGGCGCCGGCCCGCGCACGTACCGCCGCGGCCGGCCCCGGCCACGACGGGACCGACCGGCCGCCCGGGTCCAAGGGGTCCAAGGGGTCCGCGGGGTCTCAGCGGCCCGCCGGGGCCGAGGGGGCCGCCGGGGCCGACCCCGCCGCGCGGCACCGGCTCACCGCCGTCACCGGGCTCGCCGCCCTCTCCCTGGACGCCATGGCGTCCGTGGCGTACGGCCCCGAGGCCATCGTCCTCGTCCTGGCCGCGGCCGGCGCCCACGGCCTGGGCTTCACCCTGCCCGTCACCCTTGCGATCGCCGCGCTACTGGCCGTGCTCGTCGCCTCCTACCGCCAGGTCATCGCCGCCTTCCCGGACGGCGGCGGCTCCTACGCCGTGGCCAAGGCCCATCTCGGCCGGCGCACCAGCCTGGTGGCCGCCGCGTCCCTCGTCCTGGACTACGTCCTCAACGTCGCCGTCGCCGTCACCGCCGGCGTCGCCGCCCTCACCTCCGCCTTCCCCGGGCTCCTCGACGACCGCCTCTGGCTGTGCCTCGCCGTGCTCGCCCTGATCACGGCCGTGAACCTGCGGGGCGTGGTGGACTCCGCGCGGGCCTTCATCGTCCCCACCGCGGTCTTCATCGTCTCGATCCTGGCGCTGATCGTCGCCGGGCTGCTGCGCGACGCGCCCGCCTCCGTCGAGGCGTCGGCCGGCCACGCCTCCCTGCTCGCCGACGACGCGACCACCGTGGGCGCGCTCCTGCTCCTCAAGGCGTTCGCCTCCGGCTGCTCGGCGCTCACCGGCGTCGAGGCCATCGCCAACGCCGTGCCCTCCTTCCGCGCGCCGGCCGTCCGGCGGGCCCAGCACGCGGAGATCGCCCTCGGCGCGATCCTCGGCGTCATGCTGATCGGCCTCGCCGTGCTGATCTCCCGCTTCCACCTCCAGCCGGTCGAGGGCGTCACCGTCCTCGCCCAGCTCGCCGACGCCTCCCTCGGCCACAACGCGGCCTTCTACGTCGTCCAGTTCGCCACCACCGCGCTGCTGGCGCTCTCCGCCAACACGTCCTTCGGCGGACTGCCCGTCCTGTTGAAGCTCCTCGCCCGCGACAACTACCTGCCGCACGTCTTCGGCCTGAAGGCCGACCGCCAGGTGCACCGCCACGGCGTGCTCGCCCTCGCGGCGGTCTCCGCGGCGCTGCTCGTCTTCTCCGGCGGCGACACCAACACCCTCGTGCCGCTCTTCGCGATCGGCGTCTTCGTCGGCTTCACCATCGCCCAGACCGGCATGGTGCTCCACTGGCGGCGGCAGCGGTCCGCGGGCTGGGCCGGCCGCGCGGCCCTCAACGGCCTCGGCGCGCTCCTCACCGGCGTCAGCGCGATCGTCGTCACGGCCACGAAGTTCCACGACGGCGCGTGGCTGATCGTGCTCGCCCTGCCGCTGCTCGTCGCGGTCTTCGAGGCCGTGCACCGCGCCTACGCGCGGATCGGCCAATGCCTCGGCCTGGGCCGGGTGCCGGCGCCGCCGCACCGGTCGCGCTCCCTGGTCGTGGTCCCGGTCTCCGGGCTCTCCGCGCTCACCAGCGAGGCCCTGACCGCGGCGGTCTCCCTCGGCGACGAGGTCGTCGCCGTCACCGTCACCCACCCCGACCCCGAGGACCGCGAGGCGGCGGCGCTGCTGCGGCGCGACTGGGAACTGTGGCGGCCGGGCGTGCGGCTGTACGAGGTCGTCTCGCCGACGCGGGAACTGGGCCGGCCCGTCGCGGCGTACGTCCGCCGGCTCGCCGGCGAGCACCCCGACTGCCGGATCACGGTGCTCATACCGGAGGTCGAGCCGGCCCATGTCTGGCAGCGGCTGCTGCAGAATCAGCGCGGGGGCGTGGTGGCACGGGCGGTTCGGCGCG
>NZ_JBPQTV010000519.1:0-2858 GCF_051386515.1 Streptomyces sp. URMC 123
GGCGGAGACGGGGGCGCGGGCGGACCGCGCCGGGGATGCGTGCCAAGGGGGCTTCCTTGTCGGGACGACGGGAGGGTGATCGGTGATGAGGCCGCGGGCCGGGGGCGATGGGCCCGTTCCGGCGGCGGATCACCGTTGACCCGGGAAGCTACCGTCCGGTCACCGGCGGCGGGCCGGCGATGGATGATCATCGGCCAGCCCGGCGCCTCGCTCCTCTCCCCTCCCCGACCGCCCCCTTGCGCGTCCGCGAGCGGCCGCCTCACCAGGCGATCTCGCCCCCCACGTTCTTGATCACGCGCTCCAGGACCTTGAGGGCGGTGACGTAGTCGGCGTCATCGACGCCCTCGTGGACGCGATCGCGCAGCCGGGGAACGTGCCGCTTGATCTCCTGACGCATGGCCTCCCCCGCGTCGGTGATCCACAGCCGCCGCTCGGCGTCCCGGGTGAGCAGGCCGCGGGCGAGGAGGTCCTCGGCGGCCACGGCCAGGTCGTCCTCGGGGCGCAGGAAGGCCCGCATCCTTTCGGTCAGCTCCTCGACCGTCAGCCCGGCGCCGTCCTCGGAGACGTCGTTCACGGAGAGATAGCGGAGCACCCAGTACTGGGGCTGGGTGGCCCCGAGCCGGGCCATCTCCGCGCGCAGATAGGCGATGACGGCGTTGTAGGCGACGCCGGTCCAGTAGCCGATGGGCTGGGTGGCCAGTCGGGCGTCGATGTCCTGTACGGCGCCCTTCTCCGCGTCCTGTACGACGTTCCGCGCCGTCTCCTGTACGGCGTTCCGCTCGGTGTCCTGCACGGTGTTCCGCATGGCGGTCTCCCTTCGAACCGCCGGGCGTCGGCGGCTGGCCACGACCCTAAAACCTCAAGTCGACTTGATGTCCAGCGCGTTGCGGGCCGCGACTCCCCCGCCGTCACCAAGGACTCGACGGCATGGCCGGATTCAGCTGTTTGCACGGTTGGCCGGTTTTCTTCCCTCGGCATTGCCAAGGGTGATCGACAGAGAAATGATCACGCCTCGGAACTTCCCGATCACATGGGGTGCGCCACGCGACCGCAGGGGTCCGCGGCACCCCGTGTCGTGGCGATTGGAGACATCCGTGCCCCGCGTATCAGCCCGTACCGCGTTCCGTGCCGGCACCCGTACCGGGCTCCGCACCCTCGGAGCGACCCTGGCCGCGTGCGCGCTCGGCCTGGCGCTCGCCCAGGGCGCGCACGCCGCGCAAGCCCCGCAGGTCGCACAGGCCGCGCAGGCCGGGACCCTGGGAGCGCCGTTCGCCGGGACGGCCGCGGCCCCGGCCGCCGTCGCCTCGAAGGACAACCCCTTCCAGTGGATGGAGTTGGAGAACCTGCGGGCCGAGCAGCGCCAAATGTGCCCCGTGGGCAACTGCGTGGACTACTGGACGCTGGTGCTGGACGAGAAGACCGCGAGCCGGCCGTACTCCGGCGGCGCCTTCTTCCTCTACGCGCCCGCCACCGGTGACTTCGGCTGGTTCGTCAACACCGACATCGCCACGCGCACCGTCGAGGACCCCTACGAGGTGAGCATTCCCGACAGCTACTTCCTCCGCTCGCACCCGCGCGTCGAGGTCCGCTACGGCGACGTCGACCACCCCGAGCGGGCCCGTGTCGTCGCCACGGCGACCACGCTGATGCGCTGAACCGATCGCTGAACCGACGGGCCGCGCGGCCGGGTTGCGCCGCCGGGTTGCGCTGAAGCGCCGATGCGCGCCCCGGTGGGTCGGCACCCGTCCACCGGTCGTCGTCGCAGCCGTACGGCTGTCTCCGCGTCGGGAACGGGTTGCCGCCCCTGGGCCCGCATCGATCCTCGCGCGAGCCCGAAGGCCCAGTCAATCCTAGGGTTTTCTCGAAGAGGCCCAAGCCCTAGCTTGGGTACGTGACTCTCGACGATCTCCGCGTCTTCGTGGCCGTGTGCGACAGCGGCAGCCTCAGCGCCGTCGCGCGCGACCTCTCCCGCACCCAGTCGGCCGTCAGCCAGCACGTCAAGCGGCTGGAGCGGGAAGTGGGCCTGCGGCTGCTGGAGCGCAGGCCCCGCGGGGTCACCCCGACCGCCGCCGGGCGCATTCTGCACGCGGCGGCGGCCGAGGGCATCGGCGGCATCGACCTCGCCCTCCGCCGGCTCGGCGACCTCCTCGCGGGCGCGGGCGGCTCCGTTCGCGTCACGACCGGAGCGACGACCGTACGGCACTTCATGTCCCACGGCGTCGTCGCCTTCCGGCAGCGCTTCCCCGAGGTCAGCCTGGAGTTCGAGACGGAGAGCTCCAGCCGCGGCTGCTACGAGGCGCTCGCCGCCGACCGGGCCGACCTCGCCTGGGTCACCCTCCGCGAGCCGGTCCGGGGCATCGAGCAGCGGCCCGTCCTGGAGCTGCCGTGGATGCTGGCCGTCCGCACCGACGACCCCCTGGCCGGCAGGGGGTGCCTCGACCCCGCCGACCTGCGGGCCATTCGGCCCATCGGGCTGCCCGGGAACTCGTCCTCCCGGTCGCACCTGGAGGAGCAACTGGCCTCGCTCGGCGTCCGGTTGACGCCGACGACCGGCGTCGCGGACTGGGACACGGCCATTCTGCTGGCCGAGTTGGGCCTCGGGCACGCCGTGGTGCCCCGGCTGCCCGACTGGGACGCCGCCCGCCACCCCACGATCGAGCTGGTTCCGGTGCCCGCGCTGCGCC
The DNA here is from genome assembly GCF_051386515.1 of Streptomyces sp. URMC 123. Taxonomy (NCBI): domain Bacteria; kingdom Bacillati; phylum Actinomycetota; class Actinomycetes; order Kitasatosporales; family Streptomycetaceae; genus Streptomyces; species Streptomyces sp. URMC 123. Next base: position 2,685 of record NZ_JBPQTV010000519.1, read on the forward strand.
CGCTGTCCGTCGGCTGGGCGGCCCGGCGGTGGGACGCCCTGAACCCGGTGGCGCGGGACTTCGCCGACACGGTCACGCGCGATCTGTGCGAGCGCGCGCCGGCGGGCGGGAGGGGCGAGGCGTAGGCGTTCCGGCACGCGGCAGGGGGCCGGCAGGGCCCGGGGGAAGAGCGCG